>JABDHD010000053.1 GCA_013285685.1 Bacteroidota bacterium | reverse complement strand
TTTCAGGCAGCCCGTTATAAGATCATCGACCTGTACCGGCTGGACATAAAATACCAAAAGTACCTTGCCGACCTGGCAGAATTTATGACCATCGATGAATCGGTAATTACCGACAGGATCGACAATCGCCGTAAGCTGCAGGAGATAGAACATGCGGTAAATAACCTGCCCGAAAAAATGCGGGAGATATTTATCCTGAGCCGCTACGAGCACCAAACCACCCGCGACATCGCCACTAAAACAAACCTCTCGCCGCAAACGGTAAAAAATCAACTCTCCAAAGCGCTGCGGATATTGCGCATTAGTTATAGGAGCGTTGATATTATTCTATTGGTGCTGTTTTTGAATCTGTATGGGTTGCATCCTATGCTTACACATTTTCGCGGCTTTTAAGCTAACCTTTTTGAAAAAAACTGTTCACTTAACATTTGTCCTGTAAACTAATAAGGCAGCCCGCCGGTCATCGTTTTCCCTGGCCGCTATCAGCAACAAGCCAAGTTCGGGCACCAATAATGATGTCCGCGCACCATCGCGTGTTTTAATGTGAGCAGTTTGTTTATAGGTAGTGCTATTAACCTGATCAAAAATATCTACGGCGCCACCGCCTCCGCTGATATAAACTTGTTTATTTTTAGCATCCCAATACAGGTCATCCACATCGCCTACCATTGGTGCATCAAAAATTTCCTTACCGGTTTCGCTCTCATAAACAATTAGCTTTGCGGGTACACGGTATCCGACAATTATCCGGTGCTGCGCTTCGTCATAAGCCATCGGGAAATTTGCGCGCGGCAGGAGCTTTGACCATTTAGCGATAAGTTTTAATTGTTTCAGATCAGCGACGCCCACAATGCCGGAACCGGGCAGGTTGACCCATAGCTTATTTGCTTTAGCGTCCAACTGAAAGGATTCAGGGTGGGCAGGCAGCAGTAAATTGCCAACTTGCCGGTGCGTGGCCGCATCAATAATGGCAATGGCGCCGCTGCCATAACCCACATATATTCTATCAGTTTCGGCATCATAGCGCACATCGTCCGCGTCATCAGTTAGTTTTATATTGCCCGTTTTTTTTAGGGTTAAAGCATTATAAAAACAGCACTCTCCCGTTCCGCCATTGGCAACCAGTATTTCCTGGTGTTTGGGAATATAGGCGACACCCTGGGGCTCGTCCAGGCCGGTAATGGAACCTGTTACTTTACCACTTTTTAAATCGACGATTTCCAGCGTGTTATTGCCTAAAGCAGCAATATAGGCGATCTGATCTTTCACGTTAACGTCGATATGGTCTATCCGGCCTTTAACGTTTGCAAGGATAATTTCCTTTTGGAGGCTGAGCAGTTGTTTGCCGTTTTCCTGGCCCAGGCAACTGTTAAAGCAACCCGCCGCAACAAATAATAGTAGTAAACGGTAACGGTTCATCATCATATGTTTAAATAACCGAATTTAGGGTTTGTTTCTGTAATCTTTCTGTGTTAAGGTTAAGATGCTGTATTGTTAACTTTGCTTTCGATGAAATGGATCACCCGCGAACATCCGAAAATAGACCGCATCGCCTGCCCCTGGCTCATAAAACGGTTTATTGACCACGATGCCGAAATTATTTATGTGCCCTTTGACCAGGTATTGAGCAAAGCGGCGGAACTGGGTGCAACGCCTTTTGATCTTCCCGGCGTGGAATACACGCATTATGATGACCAATGCAGCTTTGATTATTTCATTAAAAAGTACCGGTTAAAAGACGTCGCGCTTGACCGGGTTGCTGCTATCGTTCGTGGTGCTGATACCGACCGGCACGATTTTGCACCGCAATCCGCCGGTCTTGAAGCCATCTTTTCTGGATTGGCTTATAATATTAAGGACGACCATGAATTGCTAAACCTGGGAATGATCATCTATGATGGTTTGTATAGCTGGGCGAAACACCTGCACCAGGTAAAACATACCCAGGCCGGGCCGGTGGAGCAAATGTTGCTGGATGTGTACCATAAGTATCTCAAAGAAAGCAAGTCCAGGAAAGCGCCGGAGTGGGCAAAAGAACTCAAAGAAATGATCCAGGATCAGTTGGATACCAACATGAGTTTGAGCTTGCAGCAAGTATCCGGTGAGTTGGATATTAATCCGGCTTACCTTTCCCGCGAGTTTTCAAAATACTTTGAAAATTTGTCATTTGGAGAATACATTCGCAAGCTGCGGATTGAAAAAGCGATTCACTTTATCGAAACCAGCGCTTATTCGCTAACCGAGGTCGCCTACCTTACCGGTTTTTCAGATCAAAGCCATTTTACACGGATATTCAAAAAGCAAACGGGGCAAACACCTATGGCTTATAAAAAAGCGCTGAAAAGTAAAAAGGATACCAATAGTTAATTCTATGCTATTTGCAGCTTCCCTTATCCTGTAGTATTGCATCGTACTAACACAATTCTAACATGAAAACATCATCTAATCGCAGGCAGTTCCTGCAAACCACTGCGCTTGCAGGTACGGGACTACTGTTATCTATTAATAAGCTAAAGGCGCTTCCGGTCCCGCAAGGCAAAACACCGGCTATTACAACAGAAGAAATAACAGCCATTGAAACCGCAATAGGCAAAAAAGGAAGCTATAAGGAAGCGGAATGTGTTCATACTACCCCTTTGCCACGTAATGACTTAAAAGTTATGATTAAAGGCGCGCCGATACCGATACCATTTGGTTTTGGCGGCTGGGTATCCTTCAAAAAAACGGTCGACGGAAAATCGGCTATGCTGATGGGTGATACGGTTTTGCTGCAGGAAGAGGTCAACCCGATGATTTCGGCGGCGCAGGCAAACGGCCTGGAAATAAGCGCCATCCACAACCACTTTTTTTACGAAGAGCCCAGAATTTTTTATATGCATATTCAAGGGATGGGCAGTATCGCCGATTTGGCAAAAAGATATGCAGACACCATTCGCGACAGCAAGGTATTTCCGGCTAATCAACCTGCGCCGACAGCGCCATCAGCCATCACAGGCAAGGAAAATTTTGACACCGCTGCCCTTGATGCGCTGGTTAAATATACCGGAACCGTAAACGGCCCGACCTATAAATACACTATTGGCCGCAGCGACCTGAAAGTGATGATGATGGGTGTGGAAATGACAACTAATATTGGTTTGAATACCTGGGCGTCTTTTGCGGGCAAACAAGATGACGCCCAAATAGCGGGGGATATAGCGATGTTGCCTGGCGAAGTGAATAACGTTATCAAAACACTTCGCAAACATAACCTGGAGGTGGTTGCCGTTCATAGCCACATGCTGAATGATGACCCGCATATCATATTCCTGCATTATTATGGCCGGGGCAAAGCTGCGGATTTAGCGCAGGGTTTCCGGGAGGCGCTCGATATTTTGGGCAAGGCATCGATGGGAAATATGAAAATGTGATGGCACAGTTTTCCTCAAAACCGGCTTATACTTTATTTGACATTGTTAAATATTTCCTGAAACTGGGTACCTGGGGCTTTGGCGGTCCGGTGGCATTAGTAGGTTATATGCACCGTGACCTGGTAGAACACAAGTCATGGCTTACCGAAGAAGAATACAAGGAGGGTTTGGCCTTAGCGCAACTTGCACCGGGGCCTTTGGCGGCGCAATTGTGCATATACATCGGCTTTGTTCACTATGGGCTGCTTGGCGCAACCCTTGCCGGGATCGCTTTTATATTGCCATCGTTTATCATGGTCGTTTTATTGGGAATGGCGTACCGGTTATTCGGTGGCTTAGCCTGGATGCAGGCCGTATTCTACGGCGTAGGCGCCGCAGTCATCGGCATCATAGGCATGAGCGCTTACAAACTTACCGTTAAATCCATTAGTAAATTTGAGTTCTCTGCCGTAAAGGCAAAATGGCTGTTGTGGCTGTTTTATATCGTGGGTGTGGCCGTTACGGTAATCACCCAAAAAGAAGAGATTTTATTGTTCCTGGCCTGCGGCATTGGCTATATGTTGGTTAAAGCGCCTCCTCAATGGATTAAAAAACCGGCGGCGCTGCCTGCAGTAGTATTTATCGGCGCCGGTTTTTGGAAATATGATGGGAAAACTTTGCAGCAAATGGGTTTATTCTTTTTAAAAGCGGGAGCATTCGTATTCGGCAGCGGCCTGGCTATTGTGCCATTCCTGCACAGTGGTGTTGTAAAACAATTTGGCTGGCTGAATGAGCGCCAGTTTGTTGATGCAGTGGCCGTGGCAATGATAACACCTGGTCCTGTGGTCATTACTACAGGGTTTATCGGGTACCTGGTTGCCGGTTTTCCGGGGGCCTGTATAGCCGCCCTGGCAACTTTCCTGCCGTGCTACCTGTTTACCGTTGCTTTAGCGCCATCCTTTAAAAAGATCGCAAAAAACACGAGTATAAAAGCTTTTGTAGAGGGAATCACGGCAGTTGTAATTGGTGCGTTAGTCGGGTCGGTAATTATTATAGGGCTGCGCTCAATTACAGATATTCCAACTGCAATAATTGCCGCGGCTTCCGTTTTTGTACTCATTAACGTCAAGAAAATACAAGAGCCCTATATCATAGGGATGGCTGCAATTATTGGGCTGTTGATCAAAACGTTATGAGGCCTGAAAAAGTAAAAACCGGAAACTAACAGATATGATAATTGAACATTATAAGATGCAGACAATGTCATTAACCACACGCTATCTTACACTTTATTCATAGTCTATCATACACTTACGATCATGGCATCCTATTCAGACTTCAAATTTTTGACCGGGTTTGCGGTTACCGCCATTATAGCCCTGTAGCCGACCGAGCATACCGCGATCAAAATCGTAATTCCGATAGCGAGAAGAAAAACGGGCGGGCCGACTGATGTTTGGTACGCAAATCCGCTGAGCCATTGCCTCATCAGGTAAAACGCTACTGGCGCTGCAATCACAAAGGCTATGCCGAGTAATTTTAAAAATTCGGATAAGAAAAGGGAGATCAGGCCCATAAATGACGCACCCAGTACCTTGCGGATGCCAATTTCCCTGACCCTCGTTTCTGCCATAAAAGCCACCAGCCCGTACAAACCAAGACAGCCGATCAATATAGCGACGAATGACAATAGCTGGGATGCTTTATAACTCATGTTTTCAATGGCATATTGATCTGCTATAGTGCTTTCCAGGAAATTGAATTTGTACAGGGCTTCGGGATAAATTTGGCGCCAGGTAGTTTCTATTCCGGCGAGCGCATCGGCTATGTTGCCGTTTTGTGCGTTCAACTGCACGCCGGCCGAGGTAAAATAGCCGGCTCGGTAATACAGCAGGCAGGGTGTGATTTTCCCCTGCAAGGTATTGTTATTAAAATCTTTGACCACACCGATGATCGGGGCGCTTCCTTCGTTGGAAACGATCATTTTTCCAAGCGCATTTTCAGCATTCAGCCCGATTGCTTTGACGAGCGTTTCATTAACGATCAAGCCGTTAAAACCATTTGTAAGGATGTTGGACTGCATGATGTTATGACCGGACAACAATTGCAGGTGATAAAGCTTCAAATAATCAGAGTCGACCACTTTCATCTCGGCATCGCGCATCCTGTTCACCGGCTCCTGGCTCAAACGGAAGCCAGTACCGTAATGCTGATTCGCGGCAATTGGGGCATCCGAAGCAAAACTTACTTCACTGACGTAATGGTTTTGTTTCAGGCGATCCCGCAGCAATTGCATCTTGCCGGCATCACCGTCAGGAACAGGGATCATAACAATCGCTTTTTTAGCGAACCCCATATCTTTGTGCTGAAACAGGTACATCTGTTTGGCCATAACAACAGTACCGATGATAAACGATTGCGCGATGAAGAATTGAAAAACAATCAGCCCCCGGCGTAAGGTCAACCCGCCTTTAAACTGTTGCTGCCCCCTGACCGTTTCCAATGGCTTTTTAGCGCTGATCAATAAAGCAGGGTAGATTCCTGCCAGCAAAGCAACAATCGTCGTAATTAGCAGGGTAAATAAAATAGTCGATCCATCGACCTTCAGATCCAAACCGATAAGGGCAAGTGAGCGGTTGAGCATTTGAATAATATAAGCAGACAGCGCAAGAGAAACAGCGGCGGCAATGAGGGTGATCAGGGCCGTTTCCATAAAAAAACGCTGGAATAATAAAAACCGGCTGCTGCCCAATATTTTCCGGATGCTGACATCGGCGGTCCTTTTAATACCCAGGGCGGTCGCAAGGTTGATAAAGTTTATGCAGGCGATCAGCATGATGAACAAGCCTAATCCGGCCAGCGATAGGATCATCGAGGGGGAAACGATATAATAATCCGAATATTGGTACAGAGTTTCCTGGTGGATCTTTTTAAGCGGCTCCAGGTAATAGCTGATCTTTTTGTTGTCTTCGGCATTCAGATAAGTCGCCTTAAAAGCATTGAGCTGTTTTTCAAAATGTTCCTGATCAGCCCCCGGTGGTAACACGATATAGGTGTAGCCATCATAATTACCCGACCAGTTATTGGCCTGGTAGGCGTTTGTTTTTTTATAATGTTCATAGTTGACCAGCATCGTAAAGTTAACGCTGGTATTATGCGGCGGATCGCTGATCACGCCGGTAACAGTCAATAATTCCGTGTGATTTAGTTGGAGGGTTTTACCGATAACAGATTCCTTGTGTGCCATGGCGTCCGGAAAATATTTTTTGGCCAGTGTTTCCGTCAGAATGACGGCATCCGGCGAGCTAAAGGCGGTTGCGGCATTGCCCTGGAGCCAAAGCGGGTGCGCCCGGTCATGCAGCCCGCTAAAATCGAAAACCTTGAGATAATTAGCATCGGCGTAGAGTAACAGGCTTTCTTCGTAGCGGTTCACCCGGCTGCCGTTGTTAACGCTGATGACCTGGGTGGAGGGCCCCGCTGACTGGCAGACCACTATGCCGGGAAAGTTGCTGCGGACAGCTTGTGCAAGGGGAAAAGCAGTCGTGCTATAGTATTGTATGCTCCCTTCCGAACGGCTTTGTTCAACGATCCGGTAGGTCCGGTTATAGTCCGAATGAAACATATTGTAATGCAATTCATAATTGATAAATGAATAGATCACCAGGCAGGCGCTAATAGCCAGGCTCAGCCCGATCAGATTGATCAAGGTAAACCTGAAATTCCTGATCGAGTTCCTGATAGAAAGAATGATGGTGTTTCTTAGCATGACTTTAGTTTTTTGAACCGGTATCGAAAATTATGCCATGCTACAAGATATTGATATACAGTACATTAAAAACGCACAGATTGTACGTGTTCGGATTCGATACAAGTTTTGTGCGATTACGGACGCCGAAGTGAGGATTGCCCTTAAGTGCATGATAGCGTCTTCGCCACCTTCTCACGGATTTACCGTAACCGCACACCTGATGCCCGGTTCTGATACATTTATTTTTTTTTGCTTTTTATAAATGTCTCACCGCCAATCTATTAGCGACATGGCATTAAATTTAAAGCAAATAGTCTTCGTGATAAACCCAATGCATTTGAGCAGCAAATGATTCGTACTATAAAAAAAATGAAAACTATGTATAAAATCACGCTGATTGCCGCAGTTATTTTCGCCATTGGCCAAAAACTGAGCGCGCAAACCTTATTCGTCGATCCGGTTAAAGGGAGCGATAATGCCAATGGCAGCCAGGCGGCTCCGCTGGCCAGCCTGCCCAAAGCGGTCGCGTTAGCCGGAACATTTAACGGCACGGAGCCGATAAACATCAAACTGGCCCCGGGCCTTTACCAATTGACCAGCCGGTTGGATATAACAGCGGGCAACAACCTGGCCGAGCCCGCAAAGCTCACGATAGAGGCGCAGATCATGCCGGACGATACCACCTGGAACGGGTACAGGATGCCGGTGATCACCTCTGTTTCGGGCACTAACGACCAGCGTAAATTTCCGCATGCCGTGGGGGTACTGGTGGCCAGGTCCAACGTTGTTTTTCGCGGCCTGAAATTTACCGGCGACCCCAATCCGGAGGTGTTTTACTATTACCCGGTCGTACGTGACAGCCTTGGCGCGCATGGCCTGGAACTCTCGCAATGCCTGTTTGAAGGGGACCGGAACAGCGCCGCTATCCAGGGCGCCCTGTACCTGGAAGGCCCCGGCATACATATCGACCATTGCGTCTTTTATGGATGCAAGAATGCCCTGCTGGCCTTTGAAAACGTTAGCGACGTATCGCTGACGCACAGCATCATTTTGAATGCCTATGAATGTGCCATTTGGTACGGCTGGAAAAATGTGCCCAACGCACCTTTCACCTTTGATCATAATGTGGTCAGCGGCTGCAGGGCCGTATTGCTGGCGGTATCTGACCAGGGAGCGCCTTTTCACTTTAGTCATTGCCTGCTGACCGATAACCAGTATTATATGGTGAAGGAGGCTAATAACGATAGCGGCAGCGAGCCTTCCGCCGTCCAGCCGCAGGAGGAGGACGTGCGAAAGTCTGGGCATATCCAGTTAATGGAAGTGACAACCTACGGTTACCCGCATGACAACCTCAACCTGGTGCTCGGTTCCTATGGCTACGATATCGGTGCGAGCCTTTTTATCAATCCAAAAAAACATGTTAATTAATAAAGTAAAATTTATGCAAAACCAAAAGATTATAACCAGGAATTATTTAAAAATTGCATAAAAAAGCATGGTTAGAAACCGGGGTTTATCAATACTGAATAGGAGCAGCAGCCTTGCGGCAGGTATGGCTGTTGCCGTACTGACTGGCCTGTGGATAGACAGTGAAGTGTCCTTCTTTCAGCATTCCTTCAGGTCAATACCCTCACCGTTATCCCTGATTGCTATTTTCCTGATGCCAGGAATCCATTCAGCCTGTTAAAAAAAGCATCCCCTTTATTGCAATTCAAAAAGAACACATACCCATATTTCCGTTCTTTGTAAAACACGGCGTGTGACTCAAAGTTGCCATTTGACCCTGCATGATCGTACCGGGTCCCGTAAGGCGTTTCGGCGATACCTATTCCCAAGCCCCAGGCGGTATCCTGGTAGGTCTTGAAAAGGAAATTGTCTTTTGGCACGGAAACCTGTGGCCGCAGCATCTCGGCCAGGCTTGTAGCAGTCAGGCCTTTACCGTTCATCAGCGCGATCAAAAAACGGGCATAGCTTACCGCCTCGGTATGTAAACCCGCCGCAGGATTAAACCACGAAGAATCCCAGCCCGGAAAAGTATTGGGCCAGGAGTAGCCATTTCCACTCTCATCATTACCCCATACCCGGCCTTCCGCATGGCCAAAGGGCTTACCATTCTCATGCCCGGAGACTTTATGAGCGCTGATATAAGCGTTGCCCGTGTACCATGCATGTTGCATCTTCAACTGCTCTGCAACCTCCTGTTGGAAAAGCGGGTCGAGGGTCTGTAGTGTTCTATGGTTTAAAAAAGCCACCGTTTTAGCCAGGTACACATAGCCCTCCCCGGAATAGCTAAATTGGGACCCGGGCCTGAACTTGATATACAGGGCATTATCTTTTACATGAAGGCTGGTGTCAGCCTTGTTAAAATACCTCCAATTGGGGAAACCGCTTTGGTGGCTCAATACAATACGTGCTGTTATCAGTTTATAGCGTTCATCATTTTCGATATCGGGATAGGGCATGTACCTGTACAGCGGCGTGTCAAGATTCAGCAGGCCTTTGTCTACCATCTTCATCACGAAGTAGGCGAACAGCGGTTTTGAAAGGGAGGCTGCTTCAAAAATAGAGCTGTCGTTAACAGCTTGTTTTGTCTCAACACTGGTTATACCTAATGAACGGTGATAGACTATCCTGCCATTATTAATAATAGCAATGGATATACCCGGTATGTTAAGGGAGTCCATCTGTTTTTTTACAAAGAGATCTATATCCTCCCGGCTTATGTTCTTGCCGCTTAACGTTTTTACCTGTGCCTGACCTGCAACAGTAAAAAACACGAAAGCAACAATACATATCCACCGCTGTACCATCGTTTCAATTGATTTTCTTTTATTTTTCATTAGGCTAATACTTTACATGAATGATTGATTGTTCAAAGTCGCTCCAATACAAATACCAAACAAGTATCTTATTGTATATCAATAATTTAAAAAAGACAGCAAACTACTAACGCGTTCGTTTTTGATACATCAAGTGTGCGGATATGAAAGTGGACGAATCAATAGGATGATTACCTATGAATAAAGTGTATGATAGACTGTGAATAATGACAGACAAGACTCCGATAATAATTTTTTTCAAAACCGATAGTACCACCACCCAAAAAGTTCGACTTCCTTTATAAACGAACTTAAATTGGATACAGACGAACTTAAGGTCCTGCTCGAAAAATACCGGCAGGGTATGTGCACGGAAACCGAAGGACAACTTATTGAGGACTGGCTTTCAACTTTAATGGAGGCGGATGAGGTCCATCTGGATAATGCTTTTATAGAAGATCAGCTCAAGGCAGTCAAAAACCAGGTCGACGTGGAGATTGTTGCCATACCGGTTATCGGTCACCGAAGAAATTATCGCTGGCTGGCCGTCGCGGCGTCAGTGACGGTGGTGTGTGCTTCGGCAGCAATTTGGGGGATCCATGTTAAAAAACATGCTGGTGATGGTCTTGCACAGCAAAAAGGCATAAGCAGCCGCGTCAGCAACGGCTGGGTGTATGTGCAAACGCAAAAAGGTATAACCGATAAGATTAAGCTTACTGATGGGAGCTTAATCACACTTGATGCCTCCAGCACACTTCGGTACCCGGTAAAGTTCAGCAATCATAAGCGCCCTATTTACCTGGACGAAGGCGAAGCGCTTTTTGAGGTAGCTAAAGACAAAACCAGTCCCTTTACAGTGTATACGCCTAAGTTCGCTACCACGGCGCTTGGTACAGCCTTTAATATCCGCAGCTACGCCAAAGAAAACAAGGTATCTATTTCGCTGCTGCATGGAAAGATAAAGGTTGAAGATCTGCATCCGGCACGTAAATCGGAGAGTCCCAAAATTTTACTGCCGCATCAGCAAGTGGTGCTTAATAAACAATCGGGCATTTTATTTAAAAATAGTTTCGTCGACGAGACACCGATCATTTCCTGGAAGGACGGCGTACTGTCATTCCGCGATGCCACTATGGACCAGGTGCTCAATTCCATCGAGAACCGTTTTAATGTTGTTATAAAAAACAACAGCAGCCGCTTAAGTTGGAGCTACACCGGCACTTTTACGGCCCAGTCGCTCAACGATGTACTCAAAACGGTCTGCCTTACCGAGGGAATATCTTCATACACCATAGTAAACAATAACATCACACTTAACTAACATTAAATATGAAAATCACTTTACAATTCTTAAAGCTTTGTTGCATGGCGGCGCTGCTGGCGCCGATGGGTAGTATGGCCCAGCAATCAACAGCGATGGCCGACAGTGAAGTCAATGCCAAATTGACCATGAATGTGGTAAAAAAACCATTAGAGAATGTGCTGGCGAGCGTTGGCAAACAAACCGGTTTAGGCGTACATTACGACCGGAGTGAGATCAACAGCGAAAAGCTGGTATCTATCACCTGCAAAAATTTGCCGGTAAAGCAGGTGCTTGCAGAGATAACCGATCAAACCGGGCTTCATTTTTCTGTGTACAAAAATAACCTGATCGTAACAGGCGGTTCCGCCCCCACGGCGTCCCCCGATCAGCAAAGTACGGCAGTAGTTCAGAAAATAACCGGAACCGTAATTGATTCAACCGGCATGCCGCTGATCGGGGTAAGCGTGACAATAAAAGGAACAACTAATGGCGGACAAACCGACGTTAACGGCCAATTCAGCATCAATGCAAATCCTGGTGATGTTTTGGTGTTTACCTATATCGGTTACGTAACCAAAGAAGTAACGGTAGGAAACGAAACGACGCTTAAAGTAACCATGAAAGCCTCGGCAAATGCACTTAGCGAGGTAGTGGTAACTGCACTGGGTATCACCAAAAGCGCGGCTTCACTCAGCTACGACCAACAGACAGTATCGGGCAAAGAGCTTGAGGTAGCAAAAGACCCCAGCTTTGTGAACAGCCTGGACGGTAAGGTATCGGGCCTGCAGATCACCTCGAGTTCGTCGGGGGCGGGTGGATCAACCAAAGTTGTTTTGCGCGGTAACAAGTCTATCTACGGCAGCAGCAATGTGCTGTATGTGGTTGACGGCGTTCCGCTCAACTCACTAACCAGTACACAGCCTACCGGTGTCTTCTCCTACGGCGCAGATGGAGGCGACGGTATTTCGAACATCAACCCGGATGATATTGAAAGCATTAGCGTGCTGAAAGGCGCATCCGCCTCGGCTCTTTATGGCAGCGCGGCTGAAAACGGCGTGATCCTGATCACCACCAAAAAAGGCAAAGCCGGCAAAGCTACGCTTACCTTCACTTCCAACACCACTTTTGACAGGCCCGTATTATTACCGAAGCTGCAGGATGAATACGCACGGGGCGATAACGATACCACCAATAATACATCAATAAACTCATACGGTGCACGACAAGCTGCGGGCAGCCCGAATTTAAACCCGGCCGATTACTTTAAAACCGGCGTTACTACAGCCAACTCATTTACTTTGAGCACCGGTACCGAAAAAAATCAAACCTATATTTCATTTGCCAATACGCATGCTAACGGTATCGACCCGGGCAATACGTTTGACCGCGATAACATCACCGTGCGTAATACCGCCAAATTGCTGGATGACAAGTTGACCCTGGATATCAGCGGCAGCTACATTTGGCAAAATACCAATGACCGCCCTATATCGGGTACCTATTTTAACGCCCTCACCAGCGTTTACCTTTTCCCGAGGGGCACCGATTTTAACCAATATAAAAATTACGAGTCGTATGATCCGACAAGGAATATAGACCTGCCCAACTGGATCACTCCTTATACTAATAGCGGCTCCGGCGGCGACGACCCGCAGAACCCTTACTGGGTGCAATATAAAAACCCTACCGCGCAGGGCTTAAACCGTTTGCTGGCATCGGTAACTGCTAAATATGACCTGAACAGCTGGCTGAACCTGCAGGGCCGCGTAAAATTGGATAAAGCCGATCTGGCCAGCAGCCAGGAATTGTATGCAGGCACCACGCTTTTGCTTGCCAACCCGGCCGGCGGTTATAACTACAGTTCAAACGGGCAGAACCAGGTTTATGCCGACCTTTTACTGAATGCCAACAAACAACTGTCGAGCGATTTCAGCATCAACGGTACCCTGGGTGTAAGCATACAGGATAATCAAAACAGCTCGCTGGGTTTTGGCGGTCGTTTGGGAAATATCGATAACTACTTTAATGTAACCAACGTTATCCTTACCAACGGCGACCCATTCAATCAAACTAACAAAACCGAAGCGCAAACCCAATCTGCATTTGCAAGCGTTGATTTTGGCTATAAAAAGTTTTTATACCTGGACGTAACCGGCCGTAATGACTGGTCGTCGGCACTGGCTTATACCTTAAATAGCAGTAACGATTCATTCTTTTATCCTTCGGTTGGTTTAAGCGATGTGCTGAGCAGCATGTTCAAAATGCCCGACGCTATCAGCTATGCTAAATTGCGGGCATCCTATACCATTGTAGGTAACAGCATTCCGGCGTTTGTGAGCACGCCCGCGCAGTATACGCTAAGCAGTGGCTTCCTTAACCTCAATCTTACCAAGCCGCTTGGTAACCTTAAGCCTGAGTTGACCCACTCCTTTGAAATTGGTACCGAATGGCGTTTTGTTAACGACCATATTACTTTGGACGCGACTTATTACCACACCAATACTTACAACCAGTTGTTCAACGTTCCAACCACAACGGCTTCAGGTGGTTATGCCAGCCAGTACATAAACGGGGGTAACGTGATGAATGAAGGTTTTGAAGGTGATCTGGGTTACAATGGGCACATCAGCAAGGATTTTAGCTGGAATACTAACTTTACATTCTCATATAACCATAACCAGGTAATTGCGTTATATACAGATAACACAGCAAATCCGCCAAACGTTATACAAGAATTCACCTTCAACAACTCGTTTAATGCTTATGGCCTTGAAGCCCGCGTTGGCAAGCCGTTTGGTGAAATTTATGTGAACGATTTTCAACGCGATGCAAGCGGCAATATTGTTGTAAACAACGGGCTGCCGCAGCTGATCAATAATTTCCAGGATTTTAAGGACGCAGGTAATGCCAACCCTAACTGGATACTCGGCTGGACAAATACCTTCCGCCTTCAGCAGTTCGACCTGGCGTTTACCGTGGACGGGCGCTTTGGCGGCGTAGTTGTTGATATGACGGATGCTTATCTCGATCAGTATGGCGTTTCACAGGCTTCAGCTACCGCGCGCGACCAGGGCGGTGTTTTAGTTAATGGCGCCCGGATGGATGCGCAAACCTATTATTCGGTTGCGGGCGGCCGCGAAGGCGCTTTGTCCAATTACGTATACTCAGCTACGAACGTTCGTTTACGCGAAGCCTCAGTTGGTTATACCTTCCCGGGCAAGGCGTTTAATAACAAGATCAGCAGCTTGCGGATAGCGTTTACCGGTCGTAACCTGTTCTTCTTCTACCTGAAGGCGCCTTACGATCCGGAAACAACACTTTCAACCGACAATACGCTGCAGGGTCTTGACTTGTTCGGCCAGCCCAGCACACGTTCGTTAGGCTTTAACATATCAGCCAAATTTTAAAAACAGATAAAAATATCAAATATGAAAACGATATATAAAACACGCTGGATTTTACTGGCTGGCATATTGGGCCTGCTTGTAATAAGCTCCTGCACCAAGGAATTTCAAAACTATAACACCGATCCGAGTAAGGTAACCAAACAGCAGGCGGAGGGCGATTTCCAATATATTGGCAGCTTTTTCCCCGACATGGAGCAAAATATTTTTAGCACGGTCGACTATATCTACCAGATACAGCAAAACCTGAATGCGGATATTTTTTCGGGATATATGATGTCGCCCGATGATGGTTTCGGCCCGAACAATACCAATTATTTTATGCGCAGCGACTGGAACGCGCAGGCATTCGACCTGGGCAACCAGCACATCATGAACAATTGGAAGCAAGTTAAGAATTACGCGCGGCCGCAAGATCAGCATTTTGTGGCAATAGCCTTAATACTTAAAGTGGAAGCGATGCACCGCATTACCGACTTGTACGGCCCGATCCCCTATTCGCAGTATGGAACGAATAACTTTTTTGTTCCTTATGACAGCCAGCAGGCCATTTACACCCGTTTTTTTGCGGAACTGGACACCGCTGTAACCACGCTGAGCGCGTATGTAAAGGCGAACCCGGGAGTTAAGCCATTTAAGCCTTATGACCTGGTTTACGGAGGAGATTATACCGAATGGCTTAAATTTGCCAATACCCTGCGCCTGCGTTTAGCAATGCGTATTGTATACGCCGATGCGCAAACTGCGCAAGCTCAGGCCGAGAAAGCGGTAGCTGACCCTAACGGGTTGCTGAGCGTCGCCACAGATGACGCCTACATTAACATGGTGAATGGGGTTACTTATCAAAACCCGCTGTGGAACATCACCAACGCGTACGGTGACGTAAGCATGTCGGCCGCTATGAAGTCGATCATCGAAGGATATAAGGATACGAGAGAAACAGCCTACTTTGATATTTCAGCCTATGATGGAAAATATGAAGGTATACGGCAGGGGCAAAATATTACCACCCCGGTTTATGCGGGCTTTTCATTGCTGAATGTAAACGCAACTACGCCGTTACGCATTTTTGCTGCATCCGAAAGCTATTTTCTGAGGGCCGAGGGTGCATTGCGCGGATGGAACATGGGCGGCGGAACCGCGCAATCGTTCTATGAAGAAGGTGTGGCTTTGGCGTTTAAAGAGCAAAGCCTGGCTATGCCGCCGGGATATCTAACCGATAATACCGATGTCGCGGCACCCTATGTGGACCCTACGAACAGCAGCAATAATGTGCCGGCCGGTTCGCCGTACCTGAACAATATTACCATTGCCTGGAATGCCGGCGACACCTTTGAGCATAACCTGCAAAGGATTATCACCCAAAAATGGATAGCGATATACCCGGACGGCCAGGAAGCCTGGTCGGACTTCAGAAGGACCGGCTATCCGAAATTATTCCCTGTAGTAGTTAATAACAGCGGCGGCAGTATTATTACAGCCGACTTTGTAAAGCGCATCCCTTTTGCGGCTGATGAAGACCAGAATAATCCAAAAGGAGTAGCTACCGGCGTTACCGCACTTGGCGGCCCTGATAACGGAGGCACCAGGCTATGGTGGGATAAAAACCCGCTGGTGCCGTAGTAGTGTCAAGTCAAAAGTCTTTAGTCGAAAGTCAATTTTGTTTATTTTTTCGCTTATGACTTAAGACTTTCGACTAAAGACTTAATTACCTATGCAGCCGCGCCGCTTTTTTGTGGCGCGGCTTTTTTTCGAAAAAAAAGCGGGCAGCTCCTATTTGAATTGCCCGCTTTTGCTATAGTAGATAGACTACCGACTAAACCTCACATGTGAACCGCCATCTCTTTCATGGCTTCATCCAAATCTAATTGAAGGCCTTTGGCCACCGCCATTCCAAGGCCAATGTCTGCCCGGAACCAGTGGCAAAGCTGCCGGTTGACGATCAGTTCGCGCTTTGGCCCTTCAATGCCGCTCATCGCGCCGGCGATGTTTTTGATCAGCTCCTGTTTTTCATCACCGCTCATTAGCCGGTATAAATTGCCTGGTTGGGTATAGTGGTCGTTTTCGCCCTCGGCATTGCGGTCGTACCAGTCAGCTACGCTGGCGCCGGTATCCCATGACGGCTCTTTATAGCTTTCGTCAGCCACAATATTGTCAAAGCTATTGGGGAAATAGTTGGGTGCAGAGCCGTGGTTACCATCCACGCGCATTTGCCCGTCGCGCTCATAATTATTTACAGCAAAAGGGCAGCGGTTTACCGGAATCTGCTCGTAATTACCGCCCAGGCGATGACGATGTGCGTCCGGATACGATAATAGCCGCCCCTGCAGCATTTTATCCGGCGAATAGCCTATCCCATCCACCACATGCGCCGGCGCGAATGCCGACTGCTCCACATGGGCAAAATAGTTGTCCGGGTTTTCATTTAATTCCAATATGCCGACATCGATCAGCGGAAAATCGCCGTGCGGCCATACTTTAGTCAGGTCGAACGGGTTCCAGCGGTAATCTTTGGCGTCCTCTTCGGTCATTACCTGTATTTTCAGCGCCCATTTCGGGAAGTCGCCGTTATCGATGGCATGCAACAGGTCGTGCTGGGCAAAATCCGGGTCGATACCACGCATGGCGCTGGCTTCTTCGCCGGTAAAGTTTTTAATGCCCTGCATGTTTTTGAAATGGAACTTTACCCAAACGCGCTCGTTTTTTGCGTTGATCATGGAGAAAGTGTGGCTGCCAAAGCCGTCCATATGCCGGTATCCATACGGCGTGCCCCGGCCCGACATCAGGATGGTTACCTGGTGCAGGCTTTCCGGGTTTAGCGACCAAAAGTCCCACATCATCGTCGGGCTTTTGCAATTGGTGTAGGGGTCGCGTTTTTGTGTATGGATAAAATCACTGAATTTTTTGGGGTCCTTCACAAAAAATACCGGGGTGTTGTTGCCCACCAGGTCCCAGTTGCCTTCTTCGGTATAAAATTTCAGGGCAAAGCCCCGAGGGTCGCGTTCGGTGTCCGCTGAACCTTTTTCGCCACCAACGGTTGAAAAACGCAGGAAGACCCTGGTTTCCTTACCAATGGCATTAAACAATTTGGCACGGGTATATTTGCTGATATCGTGGGTAACGGTGAATGTACCATAAGCGCCAGATCCTTTGGCGTGCACTACCCGCTCGGGTATCCGCTCACGGTTAAAGTGGGCCATTTTTTCGTGCAAAATAAAATCCTGCAGTAATATGGGGCCACGCGGGCCCACTGTCATTGAGTTTTCGTTTTCGGCATAGGGGATACCTGATGCGGTGGTTAGCTTTTTCTTATTGGTTTCCATGGCAGTTAGTTTGGTTGATTCAAAATTCTAAAAAAATATCTAATAGAAAAAATCAATAATTACTATATTTGAATAGAGAGAATCTATAGGAAGAGAATTTTTAACACAGAGATCACTAAGAAGGCACAGAGGCCGCAAAGCCTTAATAGTTTGTGAATTTCTTTTTTTCTCTGTGTTCTCCGCGCTTCTTAGTGATCTCCGTGGTAAATTTTTATCTGAGACTAACCCGTATAAAAAGATATGACCATAACCCAACTCGAATACGTCGTCGCCGTAGATACTTACCGCAGTTTTGTATCAGCAGCCGATAAATGCTTTGTTACCCAGCCCACGCTGAGCATGCAGATACAAAAATTGGAAGATACACTGGGCGCAAAAATATTCGACCGCAGCAAACAGCCGGTTATCCCTACGGAGATCGGCAGCGAGATCATCGCCCAGGCAAGGGTGATGCTGTCCGAGGCGGAGAAGATCAAAGAAATTATCAGCGACCGCCAGCGCGAACTATCCGGCGAGCTGAAAGTTGGCATCATTCCAACCGTCGCCCCTTATATCCTGCCAAAAATACTGCATGGATTTATAGAAAAATATCCGCAGGTAAAGCTCATCGTGTCAGAGCAGACGACCGAACAGATCATCCAGGAACTAAAACTGGGCATGATTGATTGCGGGATACTATCCACACCCCTGCATGAAAGCAGTTTGACGGAAATCCCGGTTTTCTATGAAAACTTTGTGGCTTATGTCTCCAAAAATAGCAAGCTCTCCAAAAAGAAAAGCATCAGCCCGGAAGATATTGATATGGAAGAGATCTGGATCCTAAATGAGGGCCACTGCATGCGCGAACAGGTGCTCAACATTTGCCAGCGCCGCAAAGCCACACAGGGATTTAAACATTTTGAATACAATACCGGCAGCGTAGAAACCCTTAAACGCATGGTGGACCAAAACAACGGCGCAACCATCCTCCCGGAACTCGCCCTGGCCGACCTGAGCGATAAGCAACTGGATAAGGTACGCTATTTTAAATCTCCCGAACCGGCGAGGGAAGTAAGCGTGGTGATCCAGCGCAACTTTTTAAAGCGCCGGATGATAGAAGCGCTGAAAAACGAGATCCTGGAGTTTTTGCCTAAACG
Source organism: Bacteroidota bacterium (assembly GCA_013285685.1). GTDB lineage: Bacteria > Bacteroidota > Bacteroidia > Sphingobacteriales > Sphingobacteriaceae > Mucilaginibacter. Next base: position 8,701 of record JABDHD010000053.1, on the reverse strand, counting down.
GATGAAAAGCAGGAAGAAAAAGGATGTAGTAGATATTTAAATTATAAATAGTCTGATGGAAACAGGGAATACGTCATCGCAGGAAGGTTTTGATCACGATCTTTCAAACCTGCCGGCTGGGATCAAAATTTTTTATTCAAACAGAAAAACGGTCAGGGGCCTGCGCGTTGCAGCTGTCTTTCTTGGTATAGCCATATCGCTGCCGGTTTGCTTTCCGCATGAATTATGGGCGTATTTCTTTTGCCTTTTTATCGCTGTGGCTACCATTATCATTGGCTCGGGCATATACAGAAAATATAAAAACAAGCAGCCTCAAATCATCATTAGCGACAGCGGTATCATTACAACATCCACTCCCGTCTGCTCGTGGAAAGATATTTCAGGCGAAGATGCGGTGGAGATAAATGAAGGGAAGTCAAAGGGATACTACCTGATCTACAACTATCCTTACGGCCATGCAAAACATCCGCTATCATTCCTGGATACTGATCGTGGTGAGCTTTCCGCGATATTAAAAGTTTATAGAGGCCGGAACCTGCAGCAGGATAGCGTCAAAGCTCATAGCTAAATTTGCGGCCCGGCGCCAGGTAAAATTAAACAGCGGCCGCCGGCAAAATGTTAAAGTCGGAAAAAGAACTGTTTTACTGTTTGAAACCTGTTCCATTTAAATTGAGATCATGAAATCAGTAATTATCACAGGTACCAGTAAAGGCATAGGCCTTGAAACGGCGCTGGCATTTGCCCGGGCAGGGTATAAAGTTTTTGCCACTATGCGTAATCCGGATAAGGCGGCTGATTTTAAGCAAACAATTAGGGATGAAGGTTTGGCTGTAGTTATTTCCGCAATGGATGTTGACGACGATGAATCCGTAACCAACGGTATAGGCGGTATCATCCGGGAAAACGGCCCGGTAGATGTGTTGGTAAACAATGCCGGTATTGAATACCACGGCTCGATTGAAGAAGTGCCCCTGGCTGATTTTAAAGCTATAATGGAGACCAATTATTTTGGAGCGGTGCGATGTATCAAAGCAGTACTGCCGCAAATGCGCGGGTGCCGCAATGGCTGCATTATTAATGTTACTTCCATTGCCGGGAAGATCGCAAATACCCCGCTGGGCCCTTATTCAGCAAGCAAGTTTGCCCTCGAGGCGGTGAGCGAAGCATTGGCGCAGGAAGTAAAGCCGTTCAATATCAGGGTGGCAATAGTTGAGCCGGGCATCATCGATACCAAAATGGCCAGGGACATAACGACGGGTGGAAAATCCATTTATCCGCAGGTGAACCGCTTTGGCGGCATTTTTGAAGCTTCGCTAAAAACGCCGACACCACCTGCACTGGTGGCAGAGAAGATTCTTGAAATAGCGGATGGCGGAACCTGGCAACTAAGGCACCCCGTAGGCCCGGACGCCCTACCCACACTGGGCTGGCGCGTCAAAATGAACGACGAAGAATGGGTGAATTTTCACGCCGCCAGCGATGCCGAATGGTACAAAGCTGTCGGGCTGGATTTTAAAGCGGATGTCGCAAAATAGAAGTGATTGCGGCCGTTTATCAATAATTCCGCATTCGACATTCCGACTTCCGCATTCAAATAAATCCGAAATCGAACATCCGAAATCCGAAATCAAATAAAACCGTACTTTTGCCATATGGCCAGTATCCAATCCTTTGCAAATAACCCCTACCAGGAAAATACCTATATTTTATACGACGAAACGGGCGAATGCGTAATCATCGATCCGGGTATGGAAACCGGGCGTGAACAAAACGCCGTGGTGAATTTTATCCGCGAAAAAGGGCTGAAACCGGTGCTGCTCCTCAATACGCATTGCCATATCGACCATGTGCTGGGCAATAAATTCATTTTTGATCAGTACGGCTTAAAACCGAAATTCCATGAGGGTGAGCTGCCATTGTTGGAAGCGGTGATCGCCTATGCGCCGTCGATGGGCTTCCGTTACGACCCATCGCCCGTACCGGATGAATTTTTGCCCGAAGAAGGCAGCATCCATTTTGGGAATTCGGAATTGAAATTAATTTTCGCGCCCGGCCATTCCCCTGCGCATTTGTGCTTTTATGATGTAAAAGACAATCTGCTGGTAGGCGGAGACGTTTTATTCCGCGGCAGCATCGGCCGTACCGACCTGCCCGGCGGCAATTTTAGCCAACTGATTGACAATATCGAGCAAAAACTTTTTGCCCTGCCCGATGATTGCACCGTTTACCCCGGTCACGGCCAACCAACAACCATCGGCTACGAAAAACAAACCAACCCATTTTTAACCTGATCGATAGTCCAACTAAATTAACAACTCACTAATTCACTAACTCACTAATTCACTAATTGAACACCTCCGTCTACATAGCCAAAAGGTACCTGTTCTCGCGCAAAAAAATGCACGCTATCAATATCATTTCAGGTATTTCGATGGCGGGGGTATTGATCGGCAGCGCGGCGTTTATCATTATTTTATCGGGGTTCAATGGTTTGGAGCAGACCATACTTTCGCTTTACAGCAATTTTAGCCCCGAGATCAGGATTGAACCCAAGCTTGGCAAAACATTCAACCCAAATACGCCCTATTTTAACGCGCTCCGGCACGATCCGAAAGTTTTTTCGATTACTGAGACACTGCAGGAAAAAGCGCTGATACGTTATAACGAAAAACCTTTTGTAGGTACGATAGAAGGTGTTAGCGACGATTTTTTGAAAAACCCGCTGCTCGACAGTATTATGCAGGCAGGCTCATTTACCTTGCATTCCGAGGGGGACAGTTACGCCGTGATCGGCTCGGAAGTGCAAAACGACCTGAGTATTAATGTGCACGACCATTTGTTGCCCATGGAAATTTACACGCCAAAACGCACATTAAACAGCGCCGACCCCTTAAGCGAGTTTAACGTACGATCAATCACCCCCGCCGGGGTTTTTGCAGTTGGCGAGGATTATGATAAAACTGTAGTAGCCCCCCTTAGCTTTGTGCGTGAACTACTCGACCAGCCGGTAAACGTGTCCGCGCTGGACATCAACTACAAAGCCGGGACGGATATTGACGCCGCTCAACAGGCCATAAAGGACAAGATCGGCAGCAACTATACGGTTAAAAATCGCACGCAGCAAAATACCGAGCTTTATAAAACATTAAACTACGAACACTGGTTTATATTTATGATCCTGATATTTGTATTAATTATTGCAATATTTAATATTATTGGCTCGTTAACCATGCTGGTGATCGATAAGCGTAAGGACATTGCCATTTTAACCAGCCTGGGCGCAGGAAAAAGGCTGATACAAGGTATCTTCTTTTTTGAAGGGATGATGATATCAGCCATCGGTTGTATTGCCGGTATCGTTTTCGGGCTCGTATTTTGTATATTGCAACAGCGTTACGGATGGATAAAGATGGGCTCGAAGATGTCGGTCATCGATGCTTACCCCGTTTCGCTCCGGTTCAGCGACTTTGTGCTGGTGTTTTTAACAGTTTGCACAGTTGCCATTATTGCATCGGGTATCAGCGCCCGGCTAAGCATCAAAGGCCTGAACGATATTAAACAGGATCTGTAATTTTATTTTATGCGACGTAGTTTTACCTGGTATTTAATCGTATTTATAGTTATAGGCGCATATTCCTGTAAAAGCAATAACGGCACCAAATCCGGGAACGTAGTATTTAAAGGTGTTTACAGTTTCGGGCCCGAGATGAAGACATTTACGGAGTGTAACAGCGGACAGGAGTATTGGGTTACCGACAGCTGCAAACAGCTGGAACTGCAATATACACAGCTGAAGTTTGAAAAACCTTACGAGCCGGTGTACATCGAGGTTGAAGGCGTTAAGGTCCGTTCGGGCAAGGACGGCCTCGGGTCGGAATATGACAGTACGCTGGTTGTAAATAAACTGATCAAAATTACGAAAGAGATACCGCAGGATTTGTGTAATTGAGCCGAAAGCAGAAAGACCAAAGCTGAAAGCTTTTTTAATGATAAGATTAGAAAATGCCGCTAAATAATCCCTCAAAATTTTTAGCTTTGGGCTTTTCGCTCCCGATAGCTATCGGGATACCTTTCAGCTAAAAGAAAAACATGGAATCGAAACGACAACAGAAATTCGCGGGTGTGATACAGCAGGATCTTGCGGCCATATTCCAGCGCGAGGGTATGAATTATTTGCCGAACACGCTGATAACAATTACCAAAGTAAGAGTTACCCCCGATTTGGCTATCGCAAGGATATTTTTAAGCTTTTTTAATAACCAGAACCCGCAGCAGGCCTTGCAAAATATTAAGCTGCACGCCAACGAGATACGCTACAAACTGGGAGCAAGGATAAAAGACCAGGTACGGATAATTCCGCAGCTGGAGTTTTTTATAGATGATACCGGCGACTATGTGGAGCGCATGGATAAACTGTTTGAGAAGATAAGCAAAGAAGACCGCCAACCCGAAACTGAATAATTTACGATGAGTGCATCGCACCTGTTAGCTGCTTTTGTAAAAGATCACCGCCAGGCCGTTGGCCAGGTGGTGGATTTTAATGCCGATACCGACCGCCTTTACCAGTTCGACCTTACCATAGGCAACAAAGACCTGGATGCGGCTACCATTGCCGATACCGAAAGGTTTAGCCGCTGGATAAATGAAAAACTAACCGCCAATAATTGCCGGTTTGGCTTTGGCGGGTATATGGAAAACCGGAATATTTATGCCCATAGCCCGCTTTTTAATGAAGGCCCCGTTCCGCGCCGGCATCATTTAGGCGTTGATATATGGGCCAAAGCCGGGACACCGATCAACAGCCCGCTGAAAGGCAAAGTGCACAGCTTTAAAGACAATAATAACTTTGGCGATTACGGGCCGACCGTTATATTGGAGCACGACCTTGACGGCCTGAAATTACATACCCTTTATGGCCACTTAAGCCGCGAAAGTTTGAATGGACTAAGCGTTGGCAAAACCATTGAACCTGGTGAGCAGATCGGCGCCCTGGGCGAAATTGCCGAGAACGGCCACTGGCCCCCGCACCTGCACTTTCAATTGATTTTCGACCTTGAAGGCAAGCAGGGCGACTATCCCGGCGTGTGCAGTTTGGACGAAAAAGAAAAATACCGCAAAAACATTCCCGATCCGCAGCTGATACTGCAATTCCCGAAAGCGGTTAATGCTTAAGTCTGCTAATCAATCCAAATTTATGCGGTCCCCGAACGTTTTCGGCTCCGAGATCACCAGAAAATGTAAGTCGGTATCGCCATCGTTCAGGATGCGATGTTTGGTTTTAGGTCGAACATGAATAGACTGACCGGCAACAGCGGTTTCTGTTCCCCCTTCTATCTCAAACGTAGCCGTTCCCGACAGGATATAAAATACTTGCTGTGCCCGCTCGTGGTAATGCAGTTGTTCGCTGGTTCCGGGGGGCATGCGCTCCTGTATAACGCTCAGCGTATCATTGCGCAGCAGGGGCCAGCCATCACAATTGCTGCCCCAGGTATAGTGTTCGGCATTTTCAGTTGAAGTAATCACAGTATTGTTAAGTTAGCTTGAAACGCTTTGATCAATTTTTCAGTCGCGCGGTTGTGCCAGGCGGTAAGCAGCAGGCCCACCAAATCGTCCGGGTTAACGCGTTTTAAACTGATCAGCATATAATCGTAATCGCGGTAATGGTCGGTGATGAAAAACGTGTCCGGGTCCTGTTCCATCCACTTCCCGCGCTCAAAAGATTGCACAACCAGCGTTTCGCCGTCTTCCTTCATCCTTGCAAAAAATTTCTTCCCCGCATAAAATCCTGGCGTGCCATAGCAAAGCTTTTCGTTGTAGCCCGGTAATGGCGCGAGCGTTTTACGCAGGAATTCGAGATAAACCGGGGTATCGGCGTTCATAGGGTAAATATCGCGAGAAGGAATGACAAGTTGAGCGTACTTTAATCAACCAAAAGTAATTTGCCTGCAATTAATACATTTGCAATATGCCAACCTCGCAAGATATAAAAATCGCCGTCGACGCGGTAGTATTCGGTTATACCTCGAAAGAAGGTTTGTCATTGCTCCTAATCCGGCGCAATATCAAGCCTTTTAAAAACACCTGGGCCTTACCGGGCGGGTTGGTGGGCAATGAAGAATCGCTGGAAGATGCTATCCAGCGCGAGTTGCGCGAAGAAACCGGCATAAATATCAATTACCTGGAGCAATTGTACAGCTTTGGCCGCCCGGGCCGCGACCCGAGAAACCGGGTGGTTTCTATCGCTTATTATGGTTTGGTAAAGCCTGACGCGTTTGAACTGCAGGCCGATACCGATGCCGGCGATGTGGCCTGGTTCAACATAAAAAAAATCCCCAAACTTGGCTTTGATCACGCTGAGATTATACAACGCGCTCACGAAAGGCTCAAAAACAAACTATTGTATGAACCGATAGGCTTTGAGCTGCTCGATGAAAAATTTCCTTTCTCCGAATTGGAAAAACTATATATGGCCGTTTTGGACCGGCCGATTGACCGGCGAAATTTTAAAAAGAAAGTATCTAAATACGGCTTTTTAGACGAAACAACTGAACGGCAGCAGCTTGAAGGCGCGGGCCGGCCGGGCTACCTGTACCGGTTTAACGAAGAAAAGTACTTCACCCTTAAAAAAGAGGGTGTCAATTTCGAGATATAAAAAAAATGAAAAAATAATTTGCGTATTAAAAACGCATATTTATATTTGCGTATAATTAACGCAAATTAAAAATGAAAACAGCAGTTATTATCGCCCGCTTCCAGACGCCCTACCTGCACGAAGGTCACCAGGACCTGATCAGGCAGGTGAAGCTGGAACATGCCAAACTGATAATTTTACTGGGGGTTAGCCCGATATCCGGCAGCAGGAAAAATCCCTATGATTATTATACCCGCGAAAAAATGATCAAAACAATTTACCCGGAAATTATCGTGCTGCCGCTGAGCGATCACCCGAGTGACAGGGTATGGTCGGAAAACCTGGACAACCTGTTAAAAGGCGTTTTCCCAACAGAACATTTTTGCCTGTATGGCAGCCGGGACAGCTTTATTCCTTACTACTCGGGCAAGTTTGAAACCATCGAGCTGCCTGAGCATGGCGATTACAACGCTACCGAACTGCGCAAACAATACGCCGATAAAGTATTTGATTCCACCGACTTCCGCGCCGGGATTTTATATGCCTACTACAACCAGTACACCAAGGTTTACCCGACGGTGGATATTGCAGTCTTCAGAAACAACAAAACCGAGATACTGTTGGGCAAAAAAGCCATTGATAGCAAATGGCGGTTGATCGGTGGCTTTGCCGACCCTGAAGATGCCGACTACGAAAGCGCCGCCAAACGTGAGTTGACCGAAGAAAGCGGCGAACTGCAAACCAGCGATATGGTTTACGAAACATCGCGCAAAATAAACGACTGGCGCTACCGCAATGAAGCGGATAAGATAATAACCCTGCTATTTAGCTGCGATTGCTACGGCGGTGAAGCGGAGGCCAGGGACGATATAGCCGAGCTGGCCTGGTTCTGCCTGGCAGATGTACCGCAAATGATCACATCCGCATCGATAAACGAAAGCCACACCGAACTTTTTAATCACCTCATCACAAAATACCTTAACAAATAAAGCCATGAAACGCGAAAACTTAATATTACTGGCTGATGCTTATAAATACGCCCACCACAAATTATACTATCCCGGCACCACGCAGATATACAGCTACCTGGAGAGCCGCGGAGGAATGTTTGACGAAACAGTTTTTTTCGGGCTTCAATATTTTTTAAAAGAATACCTGGAGGGTAAGGCCTTTACCCAAGCAGACCTCGACGAAGCTGAGGGCTTTTTGTTGCAGGTTTTTGGCCGGAACGATGTGTTTGATAAAAGCAAATTCCAATATATTCTTGATAAATACGACGGCCGCCTGCCCGTTAAAATAAAAGCAGTACCCGAAGGGACCAGGGTGCCGACAAGCAATGTGCTGATGACCATCGAAAATACGGACCCCGAATGCTTCTGGCTAACCAATTTTTTGGAAACGCTGCTGATGCAGGTATGGTACCCCTGCACGGTTGCCACGCTAAGCAACCAGGTGAGAAAGGTAGTGACTGAATACTTTGAAGAAACCGCCGTTGCTGCATCGGCGCCGGCAATTGATTTTGTGCTGAATGACTTCGGCTTCCGCGGCGTAAGCAGCGTGGAAAGCGCAAAACTTGGCGGCGCCGCTCACCTGCTTAACTTTAGCGGCAGTGATAACCTGGCGGGCTCTGCCATGGCTATCAATTATTATAACGCCAAACAAGTTTATGGCTTAAGCATCCCCGCTACCGAGCACAGTATTTGTACCCTGCTTAGCCGGGAGGGTGAATTGGAGATCTTCAGGCATGTATTGAGGACCTTCCCCGAAGGAACCATCGCATGCGTTTCCGACAGCTATAACATTTTCAAGGCATGCGAGGAATATTGGGGTGGGGCGCTTAGAGAAGAAATACTCGGCCGTAAAGGCACGCTGGTGATCCGTCCTGATAGCGGCGACCCGGTTATGACGCTGCTGAAAATATTTGAGATCCTTTTCGACAAATTTGGCTTCACCGTCAACGAAAAAGGCTATAAAGTATTACCGCCACAAGTGCGGGTGATACAGGGCGACGGCGTGAATTATGAATCGATAAAAAACATTTACCAGGCCTTAAAGGCGCAAGGCATCAGC
>JABDHD010000052.1 GCA_013285685.1 Bacteroidota bacterium | reverse complement strand
ATATGAATAATAGGCGTCATATACTGGTTTTAATTCTTTGCAGGCTAAAGCGGCTTTTTCTTCGGATGATAAAATTTCGGATATTGGGTTCATCTGGTAGCAATGATAAGCAAATTCACGCCTTTGTCGGTATTTTTTCACCAACAAACCGAGATGCCTAACAGCCATTTAGGTACCCCTATGGTGAGCCCGTTCAGCGGGTTTCATTTAAATGTGTGACCAAGGGCCCTTGTTGAGAAAAAAAACACCAAAAAGGGCGAGAACCATAATCAATTGTCCGCGTCTAAATTTTCTACGACTTTACAGTCCTTCATCAGGACATTAACCATTAAGCCATCGCACTCCCCATAAACGGTAATTTTCTGATTGATTTGTAATTTTGCGAGAACGTCTTGGTCCTCGACAAAGCATTGAACATTTCTAATAAAGTCGCTGCTTTTTAATGTGACATAAGTATCATTGAGAATGTCTTTTCCGACATGTTGGACATAACCTACTACATAAAATGATTTTCCCTTGAAGTTATTGTCGGCGCTAACTTCATTGTCTCCGTAGTAGGAAACCAATTGTCCGGCTGTAAAAGTTATCTTCCGACGGTTCTCAAGCTCCAATTCTTTTTGAGCCTTTGCCGCGCTATCAATTTGGGTCTGGGTCAATACAACCTCTTTTTTGTTATGGGCAGTTGCTTTGTCGCTTGATTCTTTGGTATCAGGGGCTAATGCTCCTATCAAAATCAAACAAACGAATAGGCTAATTCCATAGATTAATGCAGATGCTTTTCGAGTACGTTCTTTTTTATACCAGAACAAACTGGCGTTAGGGCTAAAAAAACCAATTATGAACAACATCAAACTGGCTAAGAACAAAAGGCCAAATAAATTTTGCATTTTTAAGAGTGTTAGGTTTAGTTATTCGTTCCCCAAAATAACTTGATTTACCGATACCGTATATAGGTATTTCAACGTATCAAAAAACTTGCAAATTGAGATTATGCATTATAACATGCCGCTATACATGTCGTTACAGTACCAACCAAAGTACCCTCTTGATCTTCCAGGCACTTAAGAAAGTCTTTCCAACTATGTTTGTTTTTCCGAAAGCAATCCAACATCGGCCCTATTAATCCCAAACCACAAAGAAGCAGACAAGTCGTAGAAACGGAAAAACCCAGGACTTCTTTATATTGTATGATCTCATTGCTTTGATCAAATGTAAATGTAATTTTATTTTCATTGCCATCGTAAATTGCGGTGTACTGCATTTCTCCATATTGATCTGTGTATATGTTATCAAACGCATCTAGTTTAACGGTCCATGTTTTTGAGTTAAAGTAAATATCTTTTATTGTAAATACATTCGTCTCCATATTTTTTATTTTGGTTATGTAAAGAAAATATCTTAAAATATTCATAATTAAATAGTTAACAACAATATCTTCGAAGATGCAAGGCTCGTGAGTTCAGATTAGTAATAAAGTTTTAATGATGCTTATAAATGTAAAACAAAAAAGGCTATTCCACAACCCGTCAAAACACGGTATTTAATTGCCTTTGTTGTGTTTTTTCACCAACAAACCGAAACATCTAACAGCCATTTAGCGAAGCGCTATGGCGACCTGTTCGGCGGCTTCTGTCTAAATGTGTGATACGCGGGCTTAGTTGATGAAAAACATCAGCAAGAGCGGGAATAACCTTAGTGAAAAACTCTTACGTAATAAATCCGAAGCCGTAAATCCGAAATTCTTTTTACATTTTTGTATTTCCCAACATAAATATCATGTCTGAATCTAAAATTATCCTCCCCGAACTGATCTCCGCCGACCAATTTGGCGAACGGAAAAACGTCAGCGGCACCGCCGTAAAAATGCGCATTAAATCGGGCGAGATCGAAACAATTCCTCTCGGTAAATTTAACTTTATCGAATGGGAGAGATTCAAGCACATCGAATTCCCCCATGCTGAAAGATATAAAAGCAAACGCCGCGCACAGCGCATAGAAACAGTGATTAATGACTGATGACTACGTTAAAACCTTCCCGCCTTTGTTGGGTGTTTTTTACCTACAAACCGCGATGCCTAACTGCCATTTAACAAACTGCTATGGTGAGCCTGTTCGGCGGGTTCCGTCTAAATGTGTAATACGAGGGTTCTAATTGGTGCAAAAACCACAATAGGCGAGAATTTTCTAAATCAGTGTCAGGACTTAATTTAACAAAGTCGAAGTCGGAAAGATCCAATCGTTATTTAATTTTAGACAATATTTTATCTACCAGGGATTTTATCCTTGTTTTTTCTGATTGGGACACCTTTTCGCTGTTTGCTTGTAAGGTGGCATTAAAATGCTTGGAGGCAGCCCCGGATAATACCGGTGTAACTTTAATCGGCTTTGCCATAATTTTTAAATATTCAATCAAATATACGGAAATCTTAAAAAAAACATGAATTTCATATATGCTCGTTCATTTCGAACCTTGACCGCAGGTTTTCAATAACCAACCGAAAGTGTAAACTTGAAACAGGATTAATCAGTAAAAAGTGTAAACTCTTTTCAGGACGTGACAAAACGGTGTGCAAGAAATTCCCCAATTTTAACTTAATAAGTTGAAAAACAGCACTTTATAAGGGTGTAGTTAAAAAGCTAAAATCATAAATAATTGATTATTAACAACTTAACTAAAATTGAAAATTTATTAAAATAGCAAATCGGCTGATAATGAGCGTGTTTCACAATGTTCCACGTGTTCCGCGTGTAAAAATGGAACGCCTGGTTACGGTCCATCAAAATTTAAATTACTGATTATCAGTGTTTTTCGCTTTGCCCCAGGCGTTGGATGCGAAAAAAGAGCGCCATGCTTTCAGGTACTTAGCCAAATTTAATCATTTATTAAAAGTAGAACTTTGATTATCAGCATGTTTCATAGTGTTCCACCTGTTCCGTTGCAAAAATGGAACAAGTGAAGCTGCATCGCCACTCAGGCCTGTAATCCTTCCGCCAATCCCATCGTTTTCCTCACCATTCTCATCACCCCTTCTTCTTCGTTCAACACCACCACCTCGCCGATAGGCACCCATTTAATATCCATGGTTTCCTGTTGGTTCATGACCAGGGCCTGATCCATATCCGCCGTAAATAAAAAGCGAATGTCATAATGCAAATGGGCGGGTACATCCTTGCGTTGCGGGATCTGGTGGATATCTACGTCAAAAATACGGTCGCTTTTAGGTTTTACTGTTAAGCCGGTTTCTTCCCCGGCTTCTTTCATGGCTACATTCAAAACATCGCCGTCGCCATCGCAGTGGCCGCCGGGCTGCAGCCAGCGGTTAAGCTTAAAATGGTGGATGAGCAATACATGCGTAAAAGCTTCATTGACGATCCAGGCGGAGCCGGTTACGTGGCCGGTGAGTAAGGTCCGTTCGAAGCAGTCGGGGTGCGATTGGATAAATTGTATGGTGCGGCTTACCATAGCCTGCCCGGCTTCGTCCGCACTGGTATAATTGGCTAAGAGGTTGAGTATCGGTTGGCGTATCATGAGCTGATTTAATTTTGAAGCGCCGGGTCGGCGTGATTTTAAAAATTCATTCCGCCATCAAATGGCGAATGAATAATTCCGGGTTATCCAAAAACGATTTGGTGAGCGTAAAATGTTCGGTTTCCCGGTAAGTGGTTTCGTGTACGCCGCTTTCATCAAACTGGTAAATGGTGGCGCCGGGGTAACAAATGAGCATAGGCGAGTGGGTAGCGATAATGAATTGAGCACGGCCGCCCTTTTCGAGCTCACTGATCACCGCCATAAAGGCCAGTATCCTGGCCGGTGATAAAGCAGCCTCGGGCTCATCGAGGATATAAACGCCATTTTCGAATTGGTTACTGAACAAGGACAGGAAGGATTCGCCGTGCGATTGCTGGTGCAATGAGCGCCCGCCGTAAGCCTTTAATATGCGGTTATCGTCCTGTGCAAGTTCGTCGATATAAGACGCGAAATTGAAAAAGCTTTCGGCCCGCATAAAAAAGCCGTCGGTGATCCTTTTTGGCGTCCAGCCGAGCTGCATTTCCGCTGCCAGCGGCGTTTCATATCCTTCAAACCGCCAGCCGGTATTTAAGTTATGGTTGCGGTTGCCGCCCCTGAGGCTAAATCCGCATTGCTCGGCAATGCCTTCCAGCAGGGTGGATTTACCTGAGCCATTTTCGCCGACAAAGAAGGTGACGTTAGTTTTTAATTTCAGCTGTAAACCTTTGCTGAGGCTGGGAATGTTTTTCAAATAACCATCCGCCTGAGGCGGTATTGATATGTAGGATAGGAAGGGCATGTGCTTCAAATTGACGTATGAACAAAAATAGGCATGAGAAGCTCCCTAAACAAAAAAGGCTCAAGACTTTCGACTTGAGACTTAGAAAAAGTACCCAGAGCCGGTCCCGATAGCCATCGGGACGAACCGGCACAACCGTGAAGTTATTGGTGTTTGAGACCAACGCGTCTACCGCCCAGATAGCTATCGGGGCCGCCATCATGAATATTTCACTTTTAAGCGTTCAATAATTTCCGGATATTTAATGAGGTTTTGAATATATATTTTGCTTTTCATTTTCTTTATATACATTTCAATTAACCGCGCCTGCCGGTATTCAAGCTCATCGATGGAGAGATATAATTCCCAATCTTCGGCAATAGCTGTAAAGCTTTCTGTAAATTCTTTATTTAAATGCTGGCCAATTCTATAAGAAAGGTCTTTACAACTTCCAATGTAAAATCTGTCGAGTTTTTTTGAATATAAAACGTAAACGGATGCCATGGGTCTAAAATAGAAAAAGCCTCAGATAAACTGAAGCTTTTTTCTAAAGTACCCAGAGCCGGGGTCGAACCGGCACAACCGTGAAGTTATTGGTGTTTGAGACCAACGCGTCTACCGATTCCGCCATCTGGGCATCTATTTGAAACCAACCCATCTACCGCCCCGATAGCTATCGGGGCCGCCATCTGGGCATCTATTTGAAACCAACCCATCTACCGCCCCGATAGCTATCGGGGCCGCCATCTGGGCCTGTCCCTTTTTCAAACGGTGGATTAATTTGTTCAAAAGCGGGATGCAAATGTATCTAAACTCTCTTTAATACGCAACAGATATTTTTGCCTGTAGTAACAATCTGCTATTTCATTCAGGCGTTCTTCCCTGGCTGTATCGTTCAATTGGGCATAACCGTGCTGTGCGTGTTCCAGTTTTTGTTTAATATCACCCTCAACGGCAAGTACTTCGCTGGTAAGTTTTGCCAGCTCATCCGCATCCTCTATCTCCATCAGCCGCTCGTTAATGTCCATCATCTCCATTAAAAAATCCGCCGGAAGCTGCGGTTTGGCGCCTTCCTGCAGCAGGTCGTGCTGCTTTAAAATATATTCCAGGCGTTTGTAAGGATCGCTCAGGGTTTGCCAGGCCTTGTTGTTTAGGGTGGATAGCTCCAGTATTTCCTGCTGCTTTTCGTCATCCTCGTTTGCATAAAAATCCGGGTGGTATTCTTTGCTCAACTCGTAAAACTTCTTTTTAAGCAGGGCAACATCCGGGGTGAAGGATTCTTTTATGCCGTAAAATTCAAAATAATTCATATTTGGCACGAATTTACACGAATAAATTAACACGAATTGCACGAATGAAATTAACTGACACGAATTGACACGAATAAAAACGAATTGACACTAATTTAAGTGGTGGTAATTTGTGCTTATATCATTTGTGAAAATTCGCCCTCATTCGTGTAATTCGTGTCACTCAATTATCTTTGCGCTATGTTATTTGACCAAATGCGGCAGCGGCCGTTTTTTATATTGGGGCCATGTGTAATGGAGAACCAGGAACTTTTGTATACCGTGGCCGAAAAAGTGGCGGAGATAGGGCAGAAGTATAATGTACCAGTGATATTTAAGTCATCATTTGATAAGGCTAACCGCACATCCATCCATTCGTACCGTGGGCCGGGGCTGGAGAAAGGCATGGAAATGCTGCTTAAGGTGAAGGAACGTTTCGGACTGCCGCTAACTACCGACATTCACGAAAGTTACCAGGCGGCCATTGTTGGCGAGGTAGTTGATATACTGCAGATTCCAGCATTTTTATGCCGTCAAACGGATTTATTGGTGGCTGCAGCTAAGACCGGGAAAATTGTTAACATAAAAAAGGCGCAGTTTTTATCCGGCCAGGATATGTTTTACCCGGCGCAAAAAGTGATCGAGGCGGGCAATAACCAGGTGATCCTGACCGAGCGCGGCAATATGTACGGCTATAATAACCTGGCGGTTGATTTCAGGAATATTTATGACATGAAAGCTTTCGGCCACCCCATTTGTATGGATTGCACGCATTCGGTGCAGCGGCCGGGCGGCGCAGGCGGCAAAACCGGCGGCGACCGCACTTTTGTGCCAATGATGGCCCTCGCGGCCAAAGCATTTGGCGCCAGCGGTTACTTTATGGAAACCCATCCCGACCCGGATTGCGCGCTGAGCGACGGGCCGAATATGGTAAAGTTGCATGAGTTGGAAAGCGTTATCGCACCACTAATTGTCTGAATCGGAATTCACAGAATTAGAGAATTAGCAGAATAGCTTCGCACAAGGCCTCCATAAAATGAAAATTATTGATTTAGGAATTTTGGAGATTCTAAAATTCTGCAAATCCTGATTCAGACAAGATTATGAAAGACATTGCCAAACGGGTTTTTAATATCGAGATTGAGTCGCTAAAGTTGGTGGCTGATGCCATCGACGATTCGTTTACCAAAGTAGTTGAAGCAATTTTAGCTGCCGAAGGCAAAGTGATCGTCACCGGCATAGGTAAATCAGGCATTATCGGCAAAAAAATTGCTGCTACGCTGGCCAGTACCGGCACGCCTTCGTTTTTCCTGCATCCCGGAGAGGCTTTTCACGGTGATTTAGGGATGGTGGGCAGTAATGACATCGTTATCCTGATCACTTACTCCGGCGAAACGGATGAAGTGTTAAAGTTGATCCCGTTCTTCCAGTGGAACAATAACACAATCATCAGCCTGACGGGCAACCCGGAGTCGACCGTTGCTAAAAACAGTCATTTCCATTTAAATACTGCAATTAAACAGGAAGCCTGCCCGCTATCGCTGGCGCCAACTTCATCCACTACAGCTGCTTTGGTGATGGGCGACGCACTGGCAGTAGCGTTAATGGAATGCCGCCAATTTCAACATGAGGATTTTGCGCGATTTCACCCCGGCGGCAGTTTGGGAAGGAAGTTACTGGTGCGGGTTAAAGATTTGATGCGGACGGACAACCTGCCATTTATAAATGAGGACGCCTCGTTTACTGACGTATTGCTTCGCATGTCTGAGGGTAGGCTGGGGATGGTGATCGTCGGCGATGCCAGGCATGTTCACGGTATCATTACCGACGGCGATTTACGCCGGGCCTTAGTGCGCCATCCTGATACGGCCACGCTTTCGGTTAGCGAGATGATGACCAAACCCCCTGTGTCGGTTGATGAAAATGAGTTTATCCACCAGGCGGAACAATTGATGATCGAGAAGAAGATCACGGCGGTGCTGGTCAGGTCGTCAAATCTTGCCGGTTTATCTGGCGTCTACCAGATCTATAATCAATAGTCAGATGACCTGATATTTGGTTCCGGCGACTCAGACTATGCGCCTTGGTTAACATAACAAAAAATATGTTCGTTTATACCGACCAGCTTAACCGCGAAATTATCTTACCAGCCGTTCCAAAAAGGATCATCTCAATAGTGCCCTCGCAAACTGAATTATTGTTTGATATGGGGCTAACCGAAGAGATTATCGGCATCACCAAATTTTGTGTTCACCCAATAGAAAAAGTCAGCCAGGTTACAAAAATTGGCGGCACCAAGCAGCTGGATATTGAAAAGATCAAATCGCTGCAACCCGACCTTATCATTGCCAACAAAGAAGAAAACGAACGCAGCCAGGTGGAGGAACTGATGAACATTTACCCGGTTTGGATAAGCGATATCAGCGACCTGGCCGGCGCCATCGATATGATTGAAAGGGTTGGGGAAGTGGTTGACAGGCGTGAGGTTGCCAAAAATATGTCAGCCGAAATAGCCCAAAAGTTCGATCAGCTTTCAATTAATCCAACCGGCAAACGGGTAGCTTATTTTATCTGGCGAAAGCCTTATATGGTGGCGGGCAAAGGCACTTTCATTGACAGTATGTTGCAAAAATGCGGGCTGGAAAATGCGTTCGCGCAGGACAGATATCCTGAAGTTACGGCCGAAACGTTGCTTGAAGCCACCCCCGCTATTATTTTGTTGTCTTCAGAACCCTATCCCTTTAAAGAAAAACATATTACTGAATTGAAGGCAATTGTACCACTCGCCAAAATAAAACTGGTTGACGGTGAGCTATTCTCCTGGTACGGAAGCCGCTTACTGCTCGCACCGAAGTATTTTGAAGAGTTGGTAGCCGACCTAAATCGGTGAAATCAAAAAACAATCGGTGAAATCCCAAAGAATATAATCGGTGTAATCCCAAAAAATAACTATCTTTGCCACCTCATAAAAAATCCTAATGCGGAAGTGGCGTAATTGGTAGCCGCACCAGACTTAGGATCTGGCGCCGCGAGGCGTGGGGGTTCGAGTCCCTTCTTCCGCACTGTATTAACCCGGTCAATTTGACCGGGTTTTTTGTTTTATATTATCTCATCAACTAAGTTATAACTACTACTTCATGATCGGCAATAGACCGAACTTCGAAATTTACCCACCCGTTGTTTACTGATACGGAGCCATTTTGGCCCGCAACCAATAAGCGCAGGTTTTTGCCTGTTATGCCGCCGGGTAACTTGACACTTATTTTAAACGGGCCAACAGAAATGAGTTCATGCACAGGCTGTCGCCATGCGGCGGTATTTGTAAGGTTAATCAAATGCATGATAAGCTGGCCGGCCTGGGTGTAAACGTGGCAGTCGACCATGCCTGCACCCTCAACACTTAGCGGGATATTATCTTTTACGGCCCAACGGATAAGGTTTGCCAACAGATCGCCATGATCGGGTAAGTTATACCGGCCAAAACGGCGGTCAAGGTCTGCCGGGACAAATGCAACCCTGCCTTTAAATTTAGTGTTGAGCACCAATCCGGGTATATCGGTTTTGGGCTGACGCATCCACGAGGTTTCCGGTGGGTAAACCGGGAATTCAGGTATAAAGGTCATTGGCACCTCAACTCCTTCATCGATATGAATGGGCTGAAGATGCCCACCATAGGGCAATATATCTGTTTCATCAAAACCTTTTAACACGGGATGGCGGGTGCTCTTAATCTCCGGTTCATCCCCGGTTTCCGGGCCATCGGTTTGTCTTCTCAATTCCGGATA
Organism: Bacteroidota bacterium; assembly: GCA_013285685.1. GTDB lineage: Bacteria > Bacteroidota > Bacteroidia > Sphingobacteriales > Sphingobacteriaceae > Mucilaginibacter. Next base: position 18,856 of record JABDHD010000052.1, on the reverse strand, counting down.
GAGGCGCAAGTAAGAATGCGCCGCATCGGGTGCAACATTTGCCTGAACAGCGTCGATACGATGTGCCCCAAATAATTCGCTGAGCGCATAGTCGGCCCGGGGATTTCCCCATTCATCGTACAAACTGCTTTCGCCGGTGGCTATTAGTCCCCCGCCGTCTTTTACAAAACGGATTATACTGGCAGTCTGCACATCGCTCATTGCACCAAAGTTTGGCAATATCAACAACGAAAGCTGCGATGCCATTTGATCGATTTGGTCGGCATGAACAAGCAAATATGGTATTCTTGCTCTTAATAAGGCCTGGGTAATGCCGCGTACAGGCATATCTACCAATTGATCGGCATTATCACGTCCGTAAAAATCATTGTTTTGCTGTGACCAAACTACGCCTACTGTGGCAACAGGGTGGCGGTTGATTAAAAATTCCTCGTTCATCTCATGCCAGCGCATAACCGGTTCAGCGGTGTGATAGGCGCGGCGATCTTCGTGATAGGCTGCCACATGATGCCACCAGGGCTGTATGCCGCCTGCAATACCTGCAATCATCCACATACGCGCCTCCGCCGCAGGTTTGGCCGATAAACGGAATGTAACATTTCCCTGCTGGTACATCGCCATGCTTTCGGGCATGAGTTTATCCCAACCCAACAGCCCGTGAAGGAATTTGCCAATGTCGCCATTATGTTGAAATCCGCTCGCATCGCTGCGACCCTGGTCGTCAATCATCATTATATCCGCCCGGCTGCAAATCCCTTTATAATCCCTGAAATCAGCGCTTTGACCGCTTATTGAGCCACTGTTCATTCCAGCCCAGGTGCAATGTACGCCCCCGGCTGTTTTGGTTACCCTATTATTTAAGTCCCATAGTTCAAGCCGGCGGTCATAATTCCATCGTATCCATTGCTGGTATGTCTTGTCGCTCCAATCTCTGACGGCAGGGATATCCTTACCACTTAGCCGACGAAAACTTTCCTTACAATTTTCGCAATAACATGGGCTATTTCTGCCCAGGCCGCTCCAACTGTTGTCAGTAAAGCCTTCGGGGTGATATAATGTTATTATTTCGCGCATTATATCGGGAATATGCTGATCATAGTAGGGCCCGTTTACACAAGTGATATACAGGTTATCTGCCCTGTGCGGTTTTCCATTTACATCAACAGCAAACCAGCCGGGATGTGCTTTGTATAGCCCCTCATTTGCTCGGTTAGAGTCCATACGGGCAAAAACAACCAACCCATCTTCGTGAGCGGCCCGGCATAATTCACCAAACAGATCGCGCCCATTAAGAAACGGCGAAGGCTGATGATAAGGGATTTTACTTGGATAATAAGCCACAATACCACCGGCGTTGATAATAACACCTTGTATCCGGGTGCGCTTCCATTGTTTACGCCACCAGGAAATATCATAATGCTGCGGGTCTGGCTCGGTTATATTGGTTTGCCCCCAGCGGGTAACCCGCCTATACCAGGGAAGTTCCTCATTTGGCGCTATTTGTTTAACAGGATAGCCCTTGGCCATGGAAATAAGGTCTGTTGTGGCAACTGCGGCTGACGCTACGGCAATCTTTTTAAGGAAAGAGCGTCTGTCGTCTCCCCCGGTTAATTTAGAATCGCTCATGAAACAAGATCATTGGTTATGGCCAAGTTAATTATTATTCTGATCCGATAACACTTTTAACGGCCTTCAAAAACCATACAGGTGTCCTAAGGCTCGGGCATATTCCGCACTTTAAATAGCTAATAATCAACAAATTATTAGTCATTTTTTATTTTAATCTCATCTACCAAAATTTCCACCAAGGTTTTTTAATTATTGGGCCGACTCTATAGCCATCAGCAGGTATCGGCTTTTCATCTAATGGTAAATCTTTAGTCCACATTTTAAATATTTCGCCTCTCGCATTTCCTTCATTATCTATTGGATAAGGCACATGCAATTTATTTAAGAAATCGACCAACTGCCATTCACAGTTGGTAAATTCGTCATCTGTATAAGCTTTTTCTTCATCTCCATCCAAATCCCATCTAACAAGGTATTTTTCAATGTTTTCAATTTGTAGGCCAGGCACATATTGGGCCACTATCTTCGCGTTACCAGCCCAGCTGTCAATCTCCTCCTGGCTGATATCTCCCCAATAATCTGGTATTGGACAAAAACGATCCATAACTTCTCCCTTCACGAACATAGTGTACATCCATAAGTCGCCGTCGTGAATGTGACAAGAAAATACTGTTGTGTTCAGCTCTTTTGAAACAAATTGAGAGCATCCGTCCCAGTCGGTAAAATATGCCGGGTAAAAAATGGTTGTGTTTCCATTTTGCGATTCAATAACACAAAAGTTTTTGTGGCTGTTGTCGATATGGGCTCTCTCAAGCCCTCCGCCAACCGATTTGGTATAATTCTTTAAACTGGATACAACATCAGCGTCGTTGCTTCCGATAATCCCGGAAAGATCAAGAAATAATCCCATGATAGCTTTATAAAATAGTTAGATTGGCAAGCAAATAGTCTGAATAAATTTAGAGAATATTTTTGACTGTTTTTTGTGACTTTAAAGTTTGTTAAAGGTACTAAAGAGGCATTTTAGGTGTATAAGTCCATCATTATTGGCCTTGTCCAGCATCACCAATCATCTCAACCCATTGACTTCGCCAGGCCGGCGCCTCGAAAGGATCCGCGAAATACTGTGTCTCGTGTACAACTTTACCGTTGCGGAACTCCATAATGCTTACGGTGTATGCTGGTTGCCCCTGGTAGGTGATCGTGTATTCCGTGATCCAGAGATTACCTTTCCCTAGCATTCGCCTGATATTGAAGCCTGAAGGTTTACCCGGATGATGACTTCGCAAGGCCTGCAAATTGCTGCGCCCGAGGATGCGTTCGCCAGATTGGGGGTAATCACAGATGGCATCGTTAGCGTAAATATCATGTTCGGCATTTAAATCGCCGATTGCTGATGCGTGCCAGTGGGCTTCGAGGGCTGCACGTATTGTTTCTTCTTCCATAAAACCGACTTAATTACTGTAAAACTCGTTATAAATAATAACACAAAAATGCCCCAAATGATATAAATGACGCATTTTTCGTCTATAAAAATTCTCAACACTTTGCCTTTTCCGCCATTTCGCCCTTAACATTAATATCTTTAGCCTGTAAATCTATATCGATATGTCCCTTTCTTCACCCCGGTTTTCTATTCTCCACAGTTTTTTAATTATGCTTTGTTGTTCTGTTATAACCGCTAAATCCGTCGCTCAATCCAATACTAACGATTCAATTCCCAATCGCAAATGGTGGAAAGAAGCGGTAGTCTACCAAATTTATCCGCGGAGTTTTAAGGATGCAAACGGCGATGGTATTGGCGATTTGAAAGGGATCATATCGAAACTGGATTATATCAAAAGCCTGGGCGTAACCGCTGTTTGGCTGAACCCCATCTACAGCTCGCCGAACGATGATAACGGCTATGATGTAAGCGACTACCGCAACATTATGAGCGATTTTGGCACTATGGCTGATTTTGATGCTTTATTAAAAGGCATGCACGACCGGGGTATAAAGCTGGTAATGGACCTGGTGGTAAACCACAGCAGCGACGAGCACGAATGGTTTCAGCAAAGCCGCAGTTCGCGCACCAGCCCTTACCGCGAATATTACCATTGGTGGCCGGCTGAGAACGGCAAGCCGCCATACCGTTACAGTCTTTTTGACGTGAACCACGATGCCTGGATGTACGATAAAACGACCAATGCTTATTACCTGCATTACTTTTCGCGCAAGCAGCCTGATTTGAACTGGGAGAACCCAAAATTACGGCAGGAAATATATGACATGATGAAATATTGGGCCGATAAGGGCATCGACGGCTTCCGGATGGACGCTTTCCAGTTTGCACGTAAGGATACTACCTGGCCGACTTTCCCTAAAGGATATGAAAAGAATTTTGGCCAGTATTATTATATGGTGCCGGGTTTGCATGGTTACCTGCAGGAAATGAACCGCGAGGTGCTAAGCAAATATGATTTAATGACCGTTGCTGAAGGCGCCGGCAATACCTATGAAGATGCCCACGATATGGTGGATGCTGACCGGCACGAGCTGGATATGGCCTACGCTTTTGACGGGATTGATGTGGCCAAATCAACCGGTTACAGTGTGCTTAAATTCAAACAGGTTTTCAGCAAATGGGACAGCGTATTTGCCGAAAAAGGCTGGTTGTCCATCTTCCTGGCCAACCACGACCAGGCACGGCTGGTGAGCCGCTTTGGTAATGACAGACCGGAGTTCAGGGCGTTATCGTCAAAAATGCTCTCTACCTTTTTAATGACGATGCGCGGCACGCCTTATTATTATAACGGCGACGAACTGGGCATGAATAATCCGGGTTTTACCAAAATTGAACAATACCGCGACAAGGCCACGCTGAACGAATACCAATACCAGCAAAACCATGGCGCCGATATGCCAGCTTATTTAAAAGAGATCGCTTTCAGCTCGCGGGATAATGGCCGTACGCCGTTTCAATGGGATGATTCCAAAAATGCCGGCTTTACCAACGGAACCCCCTGGATTGAAGTAAACCCCGATTATAAAACCATTAACGCGGCGGCGCAGGAAAAAGACCCCAACAGCTGTTTAAACTATTTCCGCAAGCTAACCAAACTGCGCAAGGACAACCTGGCGCTGGTTTATGGCAAATACACCTTGCTGGATAAAAATAACCCGAACGTTTATGCGTATACACGTGAGCTGAGCGGCAAAAAAGTGCTGGTGATGCTGAATTTTACAGGCAAAACCGCGGCGGTAAGTACGCCTTTCGGCTCAAGCAATGCGAATCCGCTGCTATGCAACTATGGCGATAGCGCTAAAACGGTAAAAACAGAACTGAGGCCTTATGAGGCGGTTGTTTACCTGTTGAACTAACTTATTTGCCGTTATAGTTGCCGAGGTCTTTTTTAAGATCGTTAAAGGTGCTCAAAAGGTCTCCCTGCTCAATACCACCGGGGCGGCCTTTCCCTTTGGTAATGGTTTTTATGATTTTTTGACCATCGAAATAATAACGGACCTCCTGCGCAGGTACCAGTTTGCTGTAGTCAAGCCCACCGGCAGCAGTAGCCGGGTAATCCTGCTCTTTCTGAAAAACGAAAATAAGGTCGGGGCCGGATAGGTAGAACTCATAGGTTTTCATGGAGTTGGACAACCCCACGCTATACACCATCTTTTTTAATACCTTGTTTTGGTAATAGCCTTTCAACCCGATGCCGTTATCCGGTGTTTCGCCATATTTATCTTCAAAGTAATCGTTGTCAAGTGTTTTTACCTTGTACCCGGATGGGGTGTTTATGGCGGTAACCATTTGCCGGATAGCCATAATTCTATTATCCGGCTGTGCAAAAGACCGGCTTGGGCAGACTGCGACGAAAAATACTACTGCGATTAAATTTTTCATATCGTCAATGATTCCTGGCGATGCTACTATTCAGTCGGTCTCAAGCCAACACGATTATCGCTCAAACCGGCCTTACAAATCCACCTTAAATCCAAGCCCGTAAAATCGGCGGTTATCTGTTATATCCGAGGTGTTATTCTGCAATATATTTCGGGTGTTAACAAACAGTTCGGCGTGTTGGGTGTGACTGACTTTCAGCCTTGCGCCGAAATAAAGGCTTTGCAATGAAACGGAATTAACGTGCGGTGGCGCGCTAAGGTTTTCAATCGTCACAGACTGAAGGGTCAACGGGCGCTCGCCAATTTGATACAAAATATCAAGCCCGGCAAATAACGAACCGCAAGTAAACCGGTTAGTAAAGCCGCCGCTGTAACGGTGGCCGTCGGCCAAATAGGCCCCGTAAGCATTAAATATTGGCTCATCCGGCTGCACCCTGGCTTCGGCTACGTTCAAACCAGTCTTCCAGGTAAAAATTGGAGAATTCACCGTATAATTTAAGGCGATACGGTTGGTGGTAACTTTATCGTAATAGTACTGCAAAACGCTTTCTGTTTGGTTTGCACCGTAAGGGAGAATTACCACCAATTGGTCCTGGCTTTGGTAATCCCAATAGTTATAACTTAAAACCAGGTTTTTTAGAAACGTAAATTCAAAACCTGCCTGGAAACTGTTATATTGCTGGTATGGATTTCGCTGCTGGTAGTAAGACACGGCGTCGGTAGTGGTTGTAGAATAGTAACCAATAGTGGAGTTTGTAACCAGATAAACGAATGGCGTGATGCCCGAAAGGGAGGCTGAACCATCATCAAAGAGCTGGCTTTGCCGCGAAACCGAACCGAAAAGGCGCAGGCTCATATTGGTTAACGAAGCCAGTTTAAAAACATCTGCCGATACCGTCAAATACGGCGCCTGGCGACTGTAAGTGTAATTGGAGCCGGAATTCTTCGCACTGTTTAGTATATCGGAAAAGCCGCCCTGTATGTCAGCTGCGTCTTTGTAATGTATATCCAAAGATGGTGTAAGGAAATACAGTTTTTCGCCGCCTCCCTCAAAACTGCTGCTCTCATTAACCGACGGAATATTGCTCCCAAAGCTTTGTCCGTAAAAATCCGAGTTGGATAGCGTACTGTAAAGACGCCGGAACGAAAAATTCAGCGATGGTTCAACATCAAAAATGCCCAGCATAGTGTGATAGGCCAGGTTATCGCGAATCAATAAATTGCTTGTATTTATTTCGCTTCGCGATTTTTCAATACCAAAATTTTTGACTCCCCCAGTTGAAGGAAATACCGTGTAGGTGGTATCGATTCCGAATAAATTATAATGGTTGTAAGCGCCTGAAAGGGTATTGGAAAGGCCACCGGTAATTTTACTTTTAAGGGCAAGGTTTGCACCGGCGAGATGTTGCACCGCGCCCAAATGATAATATTCGCTTTGCGTTGCGATGTTTGTTGGATCGCCATAAGTGTACCCATAGCTATCGGTTTGCGGAACGTAGTTGATATCGAAGTTTACGGTGGTACCGCGCCAAAGTTTTGCATCGGCATAACCGTTAAATTTGAAACGGTTGAAATTGTAAGGATTAAGGGATGTCAGCGTGCCGTTAGTCAGCACCGGCGAAACATCATGCTGGTAATCGGCCGAGAGGCCTAAATGAACATTATCGAAATTTTTGTATCCCGACAGGTAAAATTGATCGTAAATATTATGGGTGGATGTTTGGTTTGGAATGTTAGCGCTGTTACGCAAATTTACTAGGCTGGCCTGCCCGGCGGCCTCGATACCCTGCTTGCCCGGCCGGTTTGTTTTTAATTTTACCAGCACCACCTGTGCGCCCGGCGCCGCGCCGCTCACATTTACCGCAGCGCTTTGCACCAGTGTTACTTCGTCAATATCATAAATGCTGTAGGCGTTTGCATCAGTAATAATATTCCCGTCGATCACATAAAGCAAATTCGATTGGTTGCTATAAGTACCATACAGCCATACGTTAACGGCGTCCGCCAAATCCGAAAACTGGTAGCGTTCCAGGTCGCTGCCTTTGATGGTAATGCTTTGGGTAAAATCCTTCTTTACCGAAACGCGGCCCAGGTCATAACCGCTGGTATCGGTTTGGGCGTTGGCATTAAGGAGACATGCGAGTAATAAGATGGTAAAAAGTATAAAGCGCTTAGACATAAAAGGGGCGGATTTGGGGCCTAATATACCTGTTTAGGGCAGTATGTCAAATAAGCGGAAGGCTCAGTTTTTCCACCGGGCAAACTTTGTTTCCTTTTTGGAACTGAATGTAAAAACTTACGATAGTGCATATGCGTAAGTTTTTTTAAAACAAATTATTGATTGATTCGTCGTTTTAACATGTCCAGGCATTTAATAAAATAATTTTATGAAGAAAATCTCTTTCCTTTTAGCTGCCGTCGCCCTCTTATTTATCGGCCGGGCGAACGCTCAACAAACCGATACGGTGTCTACCCACCACTGGTTTATGCACAACCTTAGCGGCGCCGCTCAAATACAAATCACTTATCGCCAGGGGGATATTAGCCAGCTTAACGATGCCCTTACAGCGAACGGGCTGAAGCCAATATCAGTCAATAACATTTGGATAAACGCTTCGATGCATCATGATAACGGCAGTTTTATGATGGAAGACGGTATTGGTTTTACCCCGGTAGCCATGTCGTCCAACAATGGCCTGTATGCGAAGTATAACCAGTACCAGCTTTTTTTCAGGGCGGGGTATAACGTTTTGAAAAACGCGGATGTAAAACTTTACCCATTTGCCGGGTTGAATTTTTCGGCTTCAGTACTTAATATCGACGATAACGCGGGCATAGATAAAACCGGCAGCCTTTCAAATGAATTGTTGAATAGTACAGCGAGCAAAACATTTTACGAGGGAAATTTCGGGATAGAGTTGGGTGCGGGTTTTGACTATCTCATTCCGGTGAAGCCAAAACAGGTGGATTGCATTACCATAAAACGCAATATACCCATCGGCATACGGGCCGGTTATTATATAAATGCGTATGCCGGCGATTGGAAGATCGACAATCATTCACTGCAAGGCGGCGATCAAAAGCAAAGCGCTGTTTTTGTATCATTTAACATTGGTTTGGGGTATGAAATAAGCAAATAATTTGCACAATAACGTTGGCGGTTGTTAAATCTTCCTAAATTAGGCCTGCAATTTCTGTCTTTATAAATCTATGAAAACTATCCGCTGGGGCATACTGGGCGCGGGACGGATCGCCCGCAAATTTGCGACCGACCTAAAACTTGTTGAAGATGCCGGGCTGATTGCCATTGGTTCCCGCTCGCAGCAATCCGCGGATGATTTCTCCGCGGAGTTCCCGGTAAAATACCGGCACGACAGCTACGAGGCGCTGGCGCAAAATCCTGAAGTTGACGTAATCTACATTGCCACCCCCCACGTCCTGCATTACGAAAATACTTTGCTTTGTTTAGCGCACAATAAAGCGGTTTTATGCGAGAAGCCTTTTGCCATGAACGTGCGGCAGGCTAATGAAATGATCGCGACTGCAAAGGCGAAAAAGCTGTTTTTGATGGAGGCGTTGTGGACGAAGTTTCAACCGCATTTTTTAAAGATGCAGGAAATGATAGGGCAGGGGATGCTGGGGGACGTCCGTTCGGTGCTGGTAAACTTCGGGTTTATACCGCAGGCGCCTGTGCCTAAACGGATATTCGACCCGGCGCTTGGCGGCGGTACTTTGCTTGACATCGGCATTTATAATGTTTTTATGGCGCTAAACGTATTGGGCAAACCCGATCATATCGATGCTGTTATGACGCCTGCCCCCACCGGCGTTGATGAAATGTGTGCTGTAACCTTTCGCTATAACAATGGTGCTTTGGCGCAGCTTTTTTCGAGTTTCACCGCCAACCTGGCTACGGATGCTGATATCGGCGGCACAGGGGGCCGCATCAGGCTTACCTCGAGATTTTACGAAACATCTTCGGGCGTTGAGTATTTTCCGGGGCGGGTGAATACACGCGAAGTTGTTCCCCTTGCAAAAGAAACCGGTTTTGGATACCAATATGAAGCCAGGCATGTAAACGATTGCTTGCGAAAGGGCCTCGCCGAAAGTCCGGTGATGAGCTTTGCGGATACGTTGCTGATGATGGAAACGCTGGACAAAATAAGGGAAATAGCGGGGATACGCTACCCGGCGGATTGAACCGATTTGAAATGGGTTTGAACGCTATCATCAACCGGAAGTATTCATATTTGGCGAGTTAATCCAATTTTGCCATGGCCCGGAAATCGCTGCTCATTTCATTATTATTTGCCCTGGCTTGCTCAGCCGGTGCGCAAACCGCTAAAAATTACAATCTCGTACACCTGTTAAAAGCCGACAAATTAAGGATCGATACCAGCAATCATGCACAGGTAATTGATGCGCCGGGAAAACAGGCTATCACGCTGAAAAATATCGCCTGGTTGAAAAACGTCGGCGTGAAAGAGGGTACCATCGACGTCGACCTGCGCGGCAAGGACGTTTTTCTGCAAAGTTTTTTGGGTGTCGCTTTTCACGCGACCGACGACAAACATTATGATGTGATCTTTTTCAGGCCATTCAGGTTTCACCATGCGGACACCGCTACGCGCAGGTGGTCGGTGCAGTATATGGGCATGCCCGATTATGACTATGACAAACTTCGCAAAGCGCATCCGGGCGTTTACGAAAATTTTATTAATCCTGTACCGGGTGCTGCGGATTGGTTCCACGCCACCATTGTGCTAAAGGGCGACTGGATAACGGTGTATGTTAATCACTCAACAACCCCATCCTTAAAAATTCAAAGCCTTAACGCCGCACGCGATGGCGCAATAGGCTTGTGGGCTGACGGGTTGACGGAAGACTTTGCCAATTTGAGCATTAGCCGATAAGTACAGGTCAATAGCCCTTCAAATTCTCAGCCTTCCATTTCATGGCTGTAGCTATCCTTTTTTTGCGGCAAGGGTGATCAAAGAAAAACATTTCTTCCAAATAACCGGGATCGATCTTGTTGTAGTCGGCAGTTTTAACCATGTACGACGCGATGGCGTCGGGTTGCCGGGCAGCGTTCAAACCGTACATATCTGCTTCAATTTCCACATTGCGGATAAGCGAATTACTTACCGGCGTGAACAGGAAAAACCATGTGGTAAAAAGAACCACCAAGAGCGGGAGGGAGGTCACCTGGTGCACCGGCCCGGCTTGCCATCGTCCATTGTATTTGGCAAGCAACTTTTCGGCAGCCCATTTTACCACCGCAAAGCCGATAAAGATAAGCAACCCAAACTCAAGTACCAGGGTATACAGGTGATGCAAAACGTAGTGGCCCATTTCGTGCCCCAAAACCGCCATTACTTGGTCGGCTGTGCAGTTATTCAGGACGTTATCGTTTAAAGCGATGCGCGTCGTGCCGGCTATTCCGGTAACGTTGGCATTATACTGTTTGGTTTGGGCCGATTCGTTATACACATAAACTTCATCTACATCAATCCCGTTGGCCCGGGCCATAGTCAGCACCCGGCTGCGTAATGCCGAATCTTTTACCGGCACATAATTATTAAACAGCGGTGTTATGAAAACCGGGTAAATGACGATTACTACGAAAATAAAGAAAACGGAAAGGCCTGCTCCCCACAACCACCAGTATTGTTTAGCGCACCTGAAAATGGCATAGATCAGCACAAAAAATGGCGCTGCTAACACCACCTCGACTAATAATGAAAGCAGGTCGTCAATAAACCAGTCGCCGAAGTTTTGATTGGAGAAACCATATTGATGCTCACGAACGAAATTCTGGTAAAAATCAAGCGGCAGGGCCAGGATAAAAGTGCACACAATAAAAAATATTATGTAAAGCAGATTGCTCCTGTTCGGCTTTTTTATTTTGAACACAATTTTTTGTATCCGGACCGATAAGCCACCAAAAAGAAAAATCCAGCCGGTAACAAGGGCGATCAAAAAGTTCCAAAACCAAAGCCAATGGTTACCGTAGGTATAGTCATCCGCTTTGACGCGGATGCTTGCCGGAATGGCATTGATAAGACTGTCGGTAGCCTGCTGCGGGTTGAATTTACTCGTATTATGTGCAGTTGTGACGGATTGGGTTGACCGCTGCTGCGCTGCCAGCAGGGCAGAAGATAAAATGCAAAATATGCAAAGGAGGATGAGCTTCATGGCAATTTAATTTATTGTGCTGCAAAATTAAAAGCCCATCGGCTCCCGGATTTGTATAAATCCGACAAATGAAAATTATGGAAAACGCGGTCCGGGGAAGATCAGCGAAGGCGTTAAACCCGCGTACTTTTTTACTTCGCGCGTAAAATGGGCAGGGTCGTAATAACCGGCCTGGTAGGCCACCTGCATCATGCTGCCGTTGGTGCGCATTTTTTGCAGGGCCTTTAACACTGTTTGAAAACGCACGATGCTGATAAACTCCTTGGGGCCGATACCCAAACCGGCATAGGCCTGCCGCTCCAGCGTCCGGCTGCTGACATTGCATTTTTCGGCAAGCTGATCAACGGAAATAAGGCCTTTGGCGCCCAGCACTACTTTGGCGATCGGCGCAGGCATGGCCGCCGACGTTAATTTGGAAAAAAAATATGCATCTAACCGTGCTGGCAAACCGGCATCAACATCCAGCAACAATAATAGCTCCCGGTCATGAAAGTCAATAATATTGTTGACGAGTTCGACCAATGGAAATTTATAAATCGTGTGCAAACCACAAGGCTTAAACCGGATACCGATAAAAATACTATTGGGCAGGCTGTTTACAAATCCGGCACAGGTGGATGTGCCGCCAACGTATAACCCCCCCGGCGACATCAGGCAGTTTTGATTAAAAGCGGCGGGAGAGCTGCCCAGGTTGGCAAAGATGTCGGTACTGGTATCGGCAAACAAAGGGACGCAAACCGGCTTGTACGACGAACCGGTTTGCAGCAACCAGTAAAAATCTATGCAATGTTTTAATGCGGGCGCCGGTTCAAATTTAAGATAGGTAAACATTTTTATAAAGGAAACGGTGATCGTTGGTGCTGTTTACTTTACGGCCAAGCATCGTCCCATCATCTGACCTTTTGAGAAATGCGTGTTGAGCAGCGGTTTTAAAGGCTGCGTCAAACAACAAAAAGAGTGGCCGTAAAATTCTTTTCATGGCTGTTGAATCGTCATTGCTAAAGTAATTGTTTGATAGCGCAGCACATTAAAAGTTTAAAAATGAACAAAAATAAAAAACTGCCTTTGTGGGCAGTTTTAACCAGATTTTATAGCAAAATAACAAACCGATAGGTCTGTTATTTTTTAGCTAAAAACCCATCGGTCTATTTTGAATAGAATTTATCGAGGAACAAATACCTCGCCCGAAGGGTCTCGGGCTGCAACTGCGTATTGACATCAATATTCATAAACACCACCGGGCTGCCTTTGGTATTTGGCGTCCACTTTGGCAGGCCGCTGCCATTGGGGTTACCTGTCTTGATGAAGTTGGCAAAATAGTTTTCCATGGTTGCCGACACTTTGTAGTCATCGGGTGTCCATGGGAACACCTTGTCAGAAGCCAGGTTGCCCAATGCAAATTCGATCTCTGAAGCATGTGAAGCACCAACCATCGTGGGCGGCATTTTGTTTGCAGGTGCCGGGGTACCTGGTGCTTCCGGTCGCGGGGTGGAGAACAAATAACGGTAAACCGGCTTGCCCCCGGTGGCGGCTTGCATCTCAGCCCATTTCCAGGTCGCGTAGACGATGAAGTTGTCGCTCGCGAGGGCAGTGGCTGATTTGATCGCTTCATCCGGCGTAGCACCCGGATACAGCCTTAAAACAATTGTGGAGTCGGCGCCGAATCGCTGCTTCACTTTTTTGGCATAATTCTCCGGGGTCGGCATGCCGCCCTGGGTAAATGCCTGGTACGGCGCCTCCGTCGAGTTCCATCCTACCAGCAGCGGTACATGTGCTTCTTCGCCGGCTTCAAATATTTCAACCGGCGATTTGGGCAGGAAATAGCCGTCTATTGTTTCCGTCACGCGATAACTTCCCCGTTCGGAAGCGTCATTCAAAAGCTGCGCGGCCGGAATAGCCCGAAGATCGGTCAACGACTTTGCGCCGACCATTTGTGCGAAATTACTTCCTGACCGCTCGCCGGCAGCCAGGTTTATTGCGGGTAGGGTTGGTTTGATCATGGCGCCACTTTCGCCGATAGCTCCGGCGATCAGGTTGCGCGATAGCGGAGAAGCCATTTGCGCGAAGACCGAGATAGAGCCGGCCGACTCCCCGGCGATCGTGATCTGGTCAGGGTTGCCGCCAAACGCCGTGATATTCTTCTTTACCCAAACCAGGGCGGCACTTTGATCCATCAGGCCGTAGTTACCCGACCCATGGTACGAAGTCTCGGCAGAAAGCTCCGGATGGGCAAAAAAACCAAATATTCCAAGGCGATAGTTGATCGTAATAGCGACTATCCCTTTTTGCGCCATGCTTTCGCCATCGTAACGGGCTTCCGAACCGTCGCCGGCTAAAAATCCGCCTCCGTAGAAATATACCAGTACCGGCAACTTTGCCGTTGCTGAGCGTGTTGGCGTCCAAACGTTCAGGTAAAGGCAATCTTCGCTCATGGTATCCGCGCGGAAGATCATATCGTCATAGACGCGCTTTTGCATGGGCATGTGGCTGAAATGGTCAGCCTTTAATACGCCGCTCCAGTTTGCCGGCGGTTGGGGCGCTTTCCAGCGGAGGTCGCCCACAGGCGGGAGGGCGTAGGGGATGCCTTTGTAACTGTTAACCCCTGTCGATGCGTTTAGCGTACCCTCGAGTGTGCCGTTACTGATGGTAACCTGTGCATTTTGGGCGGCCACAGGCAGGGTGAGGATCGATGCCAGGAGTATTGTTAAAATGAGTTTCATGTTAGTTGTTTATTCGCCGGGTATAACAAAGGTTGTAAAAAAATTTAAGGTTGAGTAAAATTTAGATGCGCTTCCCGTCGGACGGAAAGCCCTCAGGGGAGCGATTGTCTACCTCTGTTACAATTTTAACATTTACATTAAAATATAATTCATAAAATATTATATTTAAATTATTTAACATTAATTTATTAAAGTATTTATTCTGAAATTGGTCGTTTTTCAAAAAACTCGTGGCAAGTTACATGATATCTACTAAAGTTATATAAAGTAACACTTTATACAATTTGCATAATTCATTAAAAAATAGATATTTATTATATTTTATATGAAGTCTTACATTAAAGTAAATTAACTCGGCTGGTATTGCGGTCGATGAATTTCTCATTCATGTGAATTTGTGCAAATATTGCGGCGGAAACCTCTTTTAAGGAATACGTTTTTGTTGAATTGATTTCATAGATTTGATGATACCAACCCCGAACAACATGCGCAATTATTTTTTCCCGCTGCTGGTGGCTATTGCCGTTTCAGCCTGCAACAAAACCGTTCATTACGATAAAATTATCCGCAACGGGATGATCTATGACGGAAAGGGCGGAACGCCCTACAAAGCCGATATAGCGATTAATGCCGATACCATAGCCGCGATAGGTGATCTATCTTCAGCGTCAGGAAGGGCGGAGACCGATGCGAAAGGCATGGCCGTTGCCCCGGGTTTTATCAATATGCTAAGCCAGGCCCAGGAGAGCCTGATACAGGACGGTCGCTCACAAAGTGATATCCGCCAGGGCGTAACGCTGGAGGTGATGGGAGAGGGCAGCAGCATGGGGCCCGTAACCCCGAAGATGAAAAAGGAAATGGAGGACGGCGAGGGCGATATTAAATACAAAGTAAACTGGAACACACTTGGAGATTACCTTAATTTCCTTGAGAAAAAGGGCGTTTCCTGCAATGTGGCTTCATTTATCGGTGCTGGTACTGTCAGAACTTACGTGGTGGGGGAGGATGACCGTGCACCAACACCAGCTGAGCTAAAACAGATGCAGGATTTAGTTAAGCAAGCCATGCGGGAAGGCGCCATGGGGGTGGGTTCTTCGCTCATATATCCGCCCGATTTTTTTGCAAAAACCGATGAGTTAATTGCCATCAGCAAGGAGGCTTCGGCCTATGGCGGCATGTATATTTCGCATATGCGGAGTGAGGGTAACCGGGTTAATGAGGCGCTTAATGAACTGATCACCATTGCACGGGAGGCTAATATTCATGCGGAGATCTACCACATGAAAGCGGCCGGCAAAGCCAACTGGCCTAAGCTGGACAGTATGATCCGCCAGGTAGAGAACGCCCGAAAACAGGGCCTGAATATCACGGCCAACATGTATACCTACCTGGCCGGCGCTACGGGCATGACGTCGGCTTTCCCGCCTTCGCTGCAGGATGACGGTTTCGGCAAGCTGCGGATGCGCCTGCAGGATCCCAAAATCCGGGCGCAAATGGCAAAGGCAATGGATAGCAACCCAACCGATTGGGAAAACCTGTATTATGGCTGCGGTTCGCCGGATAATGTGCTGTTATTGAGTTTTAAGCAGGATTCACTCAAAAAATTTAACGGGAAAACGCTGGCTGAGGTGGCAAAGATCAGGCACAAATCGCCGGAGGAAACGGCTATGGACCTGATCGTACAGGACAGTACCCGCGTTGGGGTGGCTTATTTTTTGATGAGCGAGGAGAATGTTAAAAAGCAAATAGCGCTGCCCTGGGTGAGTTTTTGTTCGGATGAGGGTTCCTATACCGATTCCGGCGTGTTTTTAAAGTCAAGCGTCCACCCGCGGGCCTATGGCAATTTTGTTCGGGTGCTGGGCAAATACTCCAGGGACGAAAAGGTAATTACGCTGCAGGATGCCATCCGCAAGCTGGCTTACCTGCCCGCCACCAATCTCAAACTTAAAAAACGTGGTGCGCTTTTGAAAGGATATTTTGCTGATATTGTGATATTTGATCCAAAAACCGTGCAGGATCACTCCACCTATACCAAGCCACATCAATATGCTACCGGCGTTATTGATGTTTTTGTCAATGGGGTGCAGGTTTTGAAGGATGGCAACCATACCGGCGCTACGCCCGGCAAGTTTGTGAGGGGCCCGGGTTATGGAATGAAGTAAACGAATGTATGAGCGAGGGCATTATACTTGAAACCCAAAGGCTGTATTTCCGCCAGCATATTTTGGCCGACCTGGATGCCTTTTGCGCCATGGAGGCCGACCCGGATTTCCGGCGTTACGTGGGTGGCGCACCCCGGCCGCGCGACCAGGCCGAACAAAGATTTATGAATGGCCTTAAACCGGTAACCGATAACCTGAGTATGTGGGCGACGATATATAAGCCTGAAAGTAAATACATTGGCCGCTGTGGCATCTATCCTCACTTTAATGCGAACGGACAACCCATCGCCGGCGAAGGCGCCTTTGGCGTTTACCTGGATAAGGCTTACTGGAACATGGGCCTGGCGACTGAGGCAGGTACGGCTTTTATCGATTTTGGCTTTGATCAGCTTAAATTGGAACGAATCGTAACGGCCATCGATGCCCGCAATGACGCCTCTGTACATGTGATTGAAAAGCTGGGCTTCAAACTTGACCGAACCGAAAAAGGCGACCCGCGGTCATTCTATCACTATGTGTTAGCGCGAAAAAGCCGAAATTTTACCTCAAAACCATAAGGTTCATTTTTGAATGCGCATCATTTATTAATTTTAGGAATTGTATTTAATATGTTGATTATAAAAAGTATACACTTTTAAGAATAAAGTGTTACTTTAACCAAAAATAGAGTCGAAAAGCGTTCATTTTTGTTCTTCTCCCCGAACACTTCAATCGGGCAAATTAGCCTGATCTCCAACCAACACTTCTTACCCACTGCCACTGCCACTGCCACTGCTACTGCTACTGCCACTGCTACTGCTACTGCTACTGCCACTGCCACTGCTACTGCCACTGCTACTTCCTCTTCCATCTCCCTACAAATCCCCCTTCTTCTTCGCTTTGGCAATATACTTTGTGGCGCTTTTGGCAATATTCTGTAAGTTAAAGTTAATATCCTCAAACATGCGAACATACATTTCGCCCACATCCATTCCCCGGTTTTCATCCGGGATCAACACTAATGGGTAATTTTCAGCGTAAAAAGGTTCAAGCGGCGTGTTTACATCGTAAAATTCAAGCTTCAGGTCGTTTATAACGATCTCGTATTTTTCGTCAGCAACAAAAATTTTGATGGTAAACCTCACTTTATAGTCTACCGGGGCCATATTAGTGGTTAGCCTGTCCGTGGAGGACGGGTCGTGCTGCGGGCGCGCCACTGCAACCGACCCCGTAAAAACCCCTTCGCCGCTTAGCGCAGCTGCGGCAGCGCCGGCATTGGTTGTTGCCGTGTAATTGGATGCCAGCCACTTGTTCATTATAAGGGTTAATTTGTCCTTGTTGGCCCCCGCAACGGGAGCAACAACGCGTAAAGTCCTCTGCATTGTGGAACTATCAACCGTGAGTTTAGGCAGCGATACGTATTTAATGATCGTTTGTGCAAAACCAGCCACCGGCAGCATGCACACGATGATAAGCAATTTTTTCATTTGGTTTGGGTTGTGATTTTTAATTCAGCGCTAAATGTATTGTTTGCTTTTGTGGATTGCAAATAGGAGGCTGTTTAAAACAGAGCAGACCCATTAAAATAATTTTAAGCTAATTAAGATCAATTTAGAGAAAAAGGGGCATTTAAAGAGCAAGAACCGGTAGCGCTGCAAGCGTTCCGAAGCGTTCCATTTTTACTCACGGAACAAAGTGGAACACCTTTAAACACGCTCATTATCAGAATGTTCCATTAAAAATAAATTGACAAATTTTTATAAGTGCCTGATAATCAATTATTACAGGGTTTTGATTTTTTAAATACACGCCCGGAACGCGCTGATTTTCAATATGTTTCAGTATAATTGAGGAATTCCTTCCACACGTCACCTGCCGGATCAGAGCGATATGTTTATACATTACGGTTTGTTGTTGACAGCACCCAAAGGCGCAACGGGCCCTGCCGGATAGCCAAATACTTTACTACATTTATGCTTCAATTCACTCTTTACCAAAGCCCTCAATGACCACAACCGTCACTTCAAAATTTCGTAACTCGCTTTGGACCGCGCCCATTTTCTTTGCCATTTTAGTGTCCATTTTGATTGCCGTTATTGCCAGCCTGGCCGAAGCAGACTACAGCATAAGCAGCGCACACGAGATTATGGCCATACTGGTAATTTTGATCGTATTATTTGGGGTTTATACTTACCGCGCCGTTACCCGTTTTATAAAAGTTACTGTAAGCCCCGACCAGCTATTGCTGCACTACCTGCTGACCGGTAAACGGCTAATTGTTAATTATGGCGACATCGTGCATGTAAGCGTAGTACGGGAAAGCACTGGTAGGGAGACTTCCCT
>JABDHD010000051.1 GCA_013285685.1 Bacteroidota bacterium | reverse complement strand
AAATAACTACAAACAGCAACATATTGACACTCGCAGTGTACCCGTACCCATCGAAATAATCTCCCATACTTCTAAAAACGCCCATGAAAGGGAATTTAGGCCCCATCATTTGCTTACCAACTTCTTTTAGTACAGGATCTGTAGTTTTCTTCCAGCCATTCTGACCAAATGTGTGGCCGACCAAATGAATCAACATTAATATTGAAGAGATTCTTAAAAGGATTTTTACAATCATAGCAGTTAATTTAGTTATGACAATTATAATTAATTTTTAAACCACCGGATTGCCGTTGGTCACAGCTTTTATACCGTTTGTCAAATTTTTTAAAGCGCATTTATAGGCTATCCTCGAAAATTCCACGTTAAAAGTTCCTGATTTGATTCAAGACCATTGCCGAAATAGGTATAAAGTTTGCTATCGTTAAATTTTCGGGCTGATGTGTGCCTTGATTACAAATGTGCCGTGGTCCGGCGAATATCTTTTCCTCTTCCAACAAGCTGCACATTAAACATCAGCGCCTTTCATTTTTCAACCAAGTATTGGCTGGCCTTGATAAAGGCTTAATAGCAGCCTACCACAGATCAGTGTCGGGCTTTCTTCAGGAACCATAATAAAAATATGTTTCATCATTATGCAAAAATAATCAACAAAGGCTGTCCAAATCAACACTTCAAAATGTCTGATATGCACCCCAGGGGGAAGCATTATAGACAATACCTTTGTCAGATACAAAGAATAAAAGAATTATTATTATTTCAATGAACTCAATAGAGATGACTGACAAAACACCGGTAACCCGACAAGATGAAAGCGCTGAATCGCGAATAAATCAATAATAGACACGATTATAATTCCACGTCGGATAAAGCCCCAATTTTATTGGTAGCAATTACGGGATATTTCAAGTATAGCCCCCGGGTAACCTTTTTGCCATATCAGTTAAAGAAAATCAAATGAGAAACATTATACACACAAAAGTGACGCTATCGCTGGGTATTACAATCATAGCGTCGTTAATTACGCCTTTCTGCTCTTTTAGCCAAACATTGATCACGGCCCACGGCTTTGTTACTGACAAAAACAACAAGCCACTGCCGGTCGTAACGGTTTCAATACTTTCAGTGAAAGACAGCAGCCTGGTGAAAGCAAGTTTAACAGATAGCACGGGTAAATTCAAAATTGGATTGGAGGAAAGCGGCGGCGGCTACTTATTCGCTTTCTCGCTGATCGGCTACCAAAAGAAATATGTGGGTCCCTTAACAGCCATTCAAAATCAAGATATTGCTTTGGGTACTACGGTACTGGAAGAATCAGTAACGAACCTGTCCGCGGTAACGGTGTCATCAAAAAAGCCCATCGTCGAAGTTAATTCAGACAAAACCATTATCAATGTTCAGCAAAGCATTGTGGCCACCGGCAGTTCGGCGTTTGAACTGTTACAAAAAAGCCCGGGAATTCAGATGGACGACAATGATAACATTAGCGTAAAGGGTAAAAAAGGCGTTAAGATTTTTGTTGACGGCAGGATGATGGAGTTGGACAATAAGGATATTGCGGCTTATTTAAAAAGCATTAACAGCAATGATATTGAAGCGATCGAGCTCATTAGCAACCCGGGAGCAAAATACGACGCGGGCGGTAACGCAGGAGTTATCAATCTCCGGCTTAAAAAAGACATGAAGTACGGGACCAATGGCAGTATCAATCTGGGAATTATTGATGGCGCCACCCCAAAGGAGAATGTAAGTGCCGACATGAACTATCGTCATGATAAAATAAACATATTTGGAAGTATCGGTGGGAGCCTGGGGATATATCAAACGGATTTCAACCTTCGCCGTGTGCAGCTTGATACTTTGTATAACGAAAAGACAGTAAACAAGGACAATAATAAAACGATCAATGCAAAAACGGGGGTGGACTTTCGCTTAAATGATAAAAATACGCTCGGGATTATGGTTACTACCAACTATACAGACGCAGACCATACAAGTTCAGGAATAACGCCCATTGATGATGGAAGTACGGGCGCGTTCATTAAGACACTCCGATCATATAATAGCATACCAGGCAGCCGTAGCAATGCCGATTTTAACCTCAATTATCATAAACAGGAGGATAGCGGCACAAACATTAACTTCGACGCCGACTATGGATTATTCCGTAGTCGGGGAAACGACTATCAGCCTAACTACTATTACGGGCCGGATAACAATTTGTTGTACAGCATAATTAACAGCATGTATAACCCTACGAATATCAATATCTATACGGCAAAATTAGACTTGACGAAAAAAATACGCAGAGGAAAACTCGAGTACGGGGCTAAAGTCTCCTGGATTGATACTAAGAACAGTTTTGACTTCTTCCTGGATAGCGCAGGGAAAAGCCCTTTAGAATTGCTGAACCAAAGCAGCAATTTTTCATATAAAGAAAATGTCAATGCCGCCTACGGAAGTTACGAATTTAAAGCTAGTGCAAAACTCACAATTCAGACGGGATTACGAATCGAACAAACCAATAGTGAAACCAATCTCATAAGAGCGGATGGTATAATAGAAAATGGAGATGACATCAAAAAAAATTATATCGATTTCTTCCCGACGATATCCTTCACATGGGTTGCCGATCAAAACAATACGTTTAACTTAACAGGAAGCCGCAGGATTGACCGTCCGACTTACCAGGATCTTAATCCTTTTGAGGTCAAAATGGATCAGCTAACTTATTTTAAGGGGAATCCGTTTTTGCTGCCGCAGTATACGGATAACGTGAACTTATCGCATACATTCCTTGGAAAATTGAATACGAGTATAGGCTTTAGTTATGTAACTCACTTAGCGACGGAGATAAGCGATACCGTAGGCAATGCTTTATATGCAGAGCCGAAAAATATTGGAACCCAAAAGATTATCAGTTTCAGCATAGGGTCGCCTCTTACCATCACCAATTGGTGGAGCGGATATGGGAATATTTGGTATTCTTATCAACTGTTTAATACAGCCATCGGTAAAGATACTATCAGAATCAATGTCCCGATATATGGCCTCAACCTGCAGCAGAGTTTTGTAATAGGCAAGGATTATTCAGCGGAAATTAGTGGCTGGTTTAATGGCCCAAGCCTCACAAATCCGGAATGGCATTTAAAATCAATGGGAGGACTTGATCTTGGTTTACAAAAGCGATTTTTCTCCAGGCACGCGACTGTAAAACTATCCGCCACTGATATTCTCAACACGGCAAAAATTTATGTACAAAGTAATGTTGGAGGCGTAAACGGGAATGGAAGCCTTTTGACGGAAACCCGGACGTTACGTTTGAGTTTTACATGGCGCTTCGGAAGCAACCAGGTCGATTCGTCCCGGGATCGAAAAACGGGCCTTGAAAATGAGGAAAAACGGATTAAAAACAGCAATTAGGTTAAAGCGGTGTCTTTATTAAATCGCTCAAATCATTCAGACAGGCTATGCAAAACTATAAAGAACAGCGCATTTCTATATACATAGGCGATCAGCAGATAAACAGCAATGCTTAAAACGGCAGATTTTACAATAGTACTGAAGTAATTTTCTTTGTAAATGCGCCTGGCCGCAAAGGAAAGGTAAACCAGGTTTATTAAAAGAACTAAAATTGCAAGCGCCGCTTCAGAATTCAGCAGCTTGATGTCTGTTCCCATATTTTGCAATAACCAAAAAATCGGGATGGCCAGGTAAGGTACTATCATTAAATATACAATGAAAAAACTGTAAAAATAAAGACTAAACACCAAATGTTCAGCGTAAGCCCGCCTTTTGAAGAAAAATAAAAACTGTAAGATCAAAGCAAAAATCGGTATCATGATCACGAAATATTCTTTTTGCTCAAAATGCATCGCTGTATTGAACCTGTCTTCCATAATAACAGTTGACAGATGAAGGCCTATCTGTTTCTTCGCAAAATAATTCATCATGACAGAGCTGTTGCGATAACCGTCAATTGAATATGTAAATAACCCGCCGTATTTAAAGATGAAGAAAATAAAGTTGAGGAAAACAAACAGGGCAAACGGTTTCACATATTTTTGTTCATCATTTTTTAAGGCATGTTCGGTAAGATAGCCGGGCTTAAAAAATAAAGGGGGTAAGGTTCTGAAAAATTTACTGTCAAAATGGATCAGATCATGTAAAGCATCATGGGTTAATCGGGTTACGGGTTCCGGCTTGTTTTTCTTTTGATTAGGTTGTTCCATATAATTTACTGATCATCGTCAAATAATAGATTTCAATTCCTCACTTACGATTGCTTTTTATTTTCTTTGCTTTGACAAGGTTTTATAAAGTGCAAACAAATTTCGAATTCGATTTTAGACTGGATTCGTAAAATGTAATTACACATGCATAGAAGGCTAAACCGAAATATAGAAACTCGATTGTGTCAAGGTCAAAACTATCCGATCCTTACCGAATTGTGATAAAATTAATCATTTAAAAATTATTCCACCTACTCGCGTTGATATAGACGTTAGTTATGGCTTCCTTAACAGCTACGGGTCTGGAAGTTTTATTTTATATTTAAACATCTAAACAGGTATTGAAACCTTACTGTTATTTTATTAAAGCATGTTTGCACTCCTGAGCCGATTGCAACAAACTAATTTTTTGTATGCGTGAAATTGAAGAATTATTCCAGACAATATTTAAAAAAACTTCGTGGACGATAGATAAGCCGGCCGGGGGCCTTAGGAAAGAGAAGTATATTGTTTCAGATGCTACAACAAGCTATTTCATCAAATTTGATATCAATACAGAAATATTGGTCCATATAGCTGGTATCGGGGTAACGCCAAAAGTTTTACATACCGGTGAATGCGGTGGACGGACGTTTGCTATCCAGGAGTTTGTAGCCGGTTCGAAACCATCAAAGGAATGGATTAGAATCAATGAGGCTACCGTTTTTAATTTGATCAAAAAGTACCACGCGGACCCGGAATTAAAGAGTTTGCTGGCGGCGTTCTATCCTGAACAACAACGCTATGAAAACTACCTTACTAATGAGGTCGATCGGATCGATCAACGCTTAAGAAATTTAAATGATAGTCGATATAAACAAGCTTCTTTTCGCACAAGCTATAAAAAGTTCGTCAGTATGAAAGATGAGTTCATGCTGTCACAACTCATTCCGGTTCATGAGGAGCCCAATAACTCCAATTTCTTGCTTTCGGGCAAACGGTTATATATAGTGGATTGGGATGACGTAAGATTGGGGGATCCGATTCACGATATCGGTCCAATACTCTGGTGGTATTTTCCAATAACCGATTGGGAAATTCATTTGGAGCGATTGGGAGTTGAACTCAATGATATGCTGTTTCGGAAGGTGTACTGGTTCGCGGCCCGCTCATCATTGGAAGCTTCGCTATTTTTTAGTGAGAACGGATATGATACTGATAGAGGGTTCTTAAACGACTTTATTGAAGCCGTTCACCTGCGGCCCAATCCCAGGTCATAAGCAGCATGGTGGTCTCATTGCATGTCACCAAAGTTCGTTGTCAATAAAGAGTTGTTCCTTATGCGTAAACCGGTCGTCCGCAAGTCGAACGGAAAAGTGGTATGCCGCTGATTACTACGGCGGGATGATGAATGATCAAACCACTTGTTTAAATGAGGCGATATTATTCTCCGGCAAATCAAGTGAAAAGTCAATTTGCCCGGTTTTTGTGGTCCGCTTTCAGTTTCCACCGATGAATGCACTGATAAGCCTCTTGGTTATGGAAAAGTTTTCATACCAAATCAAATGCCCGCTTTTTGGGATATATCTCACCGTTGAATGAGGAAATATATTATGGAGGACATCGGCTGATTTTACCGGATCATCACTCCCTTCAAGAATAAGAACCGGACGCCTGAACTTTTGAAATTCGTCACAAATATCCCATTTTTGAGTGGACAGTTCACCAACGAGCAACAAGTTATTGACCTGGAAGTTGATTCCTTCACCCATATTTTGAGTAAAAAAGCGAATATTCGACCGGTCATAAAAGTAACCATTGACAATAATTGCTTCCAGGCGCTTAAAAGCTTCCGCGAAAGCCTGTGAGGTATTGCCAGCTTGAAAATATGTTTTCAACGAATCAGGATTTCCCATCATTCGGTCAATTAATGCTAATTCACTCCGCTCCTCCATGGTAAGGTTGTTCATGATCCGCTGGTTGAAGGCTTTGAAAAATGATATATCGCAACCGCCGGAATCGAGTAAAATCAGCTTTTCAATCCGATCTGGATATTTACCGGCGTAAGCCATCGCCAACATGCCGCCCCATGAATGGCCGACCAAAATGATTTTACCGACATTCAGAACTAATCTTAGCTGTTCCAAATCAGCTACAAGCTTATCGATGCTGATAAAATCGGCATTTACCGGAACATCTTTGCTAAGGCCGGTACCACGCTGGTGTAGAAGTACGCAGCGGTGACTTTTAACGAACGGAACAATTAATGTTTTCATGTAAACCGGATCTGCACCGGGGCCTCCGGCAAGGAATACAATCGTGCTACCTTGGCCGGCACTTTCAAAGTAAATCCTTTGACCATCAGCAACAAAATAAGACTGTTTGAACTTTGTTGCTGCAAAACCGGGGTTAACGGCGGAAAATGTTAAAAATGCAATAAATGCCATTAGGTTTAATTTTATCATATCAACTGCCTTTTTTGGTTAGCATAGTATGTTTCTTGTTATTTACCCATCAAAATGCGCATGGAGTAACTAGTTTCACTCAACAAATAACCGTTGTGGTCAATAACGACGCCCGGCGATTATTAAATCGGAATTACCTTAGGTCGACCTTATGAAAGGTAATCTTTGAATCTTCGATTTTAGCTATCCAGACTTTATCAAAATAATTGATAAAATCCAGCAAATTATTAAAACCATCTTGTTTTAAAGTGCAATATCGTTTTGTTCCAATTCCTTCGATGGAAATGAACCCGGCATTGTAGAGGATTTTCAAATGCTGGGAAACAGCTGGCCGGCTTATAGGAAAATTTGATCCAAGATTATTTATTGTCATACTTTTCCCGGATAACATTTTCAACATTCGCCTGCGGCTTGGATCTGCAGTTACCTTAAATGGATCAAGTATTTGTGTTTTCATAATCGATGTCTAAAAATCTCACAACGCTTCAGTCCCGCGGTAACGATTCGGCGAACTAGAAAAAAGGCGCGCCGAATCTCACCCGGCAGCGCCCGCGTTATAAGCAATCAACTAAATTCAGACACGGATGTCAAACCTGCCAGTTTTGACGACCTCTTTATTCGTCTTTTTCTCAAAGTTATAGCCTTAGTAACCACCTTGTAGCGTGTAAATCAGACATATTAAGGGGTTATTTTAGACAGTTGTCATGTATCTATTTAATGGCTTTACATGCATAATTAAATTATCGAAAAATACGCCTTGTTATAGTACGGCTATCCATCACGTAATTCGATGTGTGAATCTGGATAAAATCTCAGGACTAAAAACGAGATAGGAATTCAGGATGCCGTGTCCGGCACTATGGCCATCATCGGATGGAACTCATACGTATTAATAGTGGCAGCGGGATCGTGCTTTATAAATTCTATAACATCCTCCTGGCCATCAACGCCGACAATTGCGATACCATAAGTCTCATTTGGATCGAGCACAGGTCCAAAAGTCACGACATGCCCTTTATTCATCAGTCCACGCCAATATATAACATGCTGCTTCATGATCCCCCTTTCTTCTTCGGTCATGTCTTGTGCAAATGTTGCCCGGTTGGGATTGAGCTTTAAAAAAAAATAATTTTTCATGTCGTTAACTAAATTTATGGATTGGGTTCTCTTTGTTTTCCCAAATATATTGCGTTGGACCCTGGCTACATTGTAAAAAAGGGAACTCAGGAATTGATTCGGGAATGTTGCAGGCTAAAAAATCCTTCTATTAATAACAGACATAACTGCGCCTCGGAACTTATCGCTGATAGGTATTTTCTTATCCATAATAAACAGGTGATTATCCTGCATTTTAACCACATGGTTAATATTCACGATATAGGAATTGTGAACTCTTATAAACGGAAGAATCAGTTGAACTTCCACATCTTTTAACCGCCTGTAAAGTAAAATAGAATAAGTTGCGGTTACGAGCTTCACATATTCCTTTTCCGCTTCAAAGAAATGTATGTCCTCCATCCTGATTTTTTGAAGCATTTTACCCGATTTCACAAAATAAAACCCGGTGGAAAAAAGGAATGTTTCAGCCTGACCGATGCTTGAAATCTTACTGTAATACTGGTCGATCTTTTGAACGGCAAACAGGAACCGTCTAAGGGTTATTGGTTTTAGCAAATAATCAATTGTCTGGAAAGTATAGCTTTCCGCAGCGTGTTCAGAATAAGCGGTTGTAAATACGATTTTCGTATGGAAGGGAATTAAGCCAGCCAGTTCCAGGCCGTTTAGCTGCGGCATGTTAATATCCAGAAATACAAAATCAATATAATTCTCTTTCAGGAATGTCAGTGAACGCGCGCCATTGTGGAATTTTCCTTCCAGTGCCCAGTTGGTATTTTGTTGTACAAGTACTTCGAGCAGTTTAACCGCGTTCGGCTCATCATCTATAATCAGACACTTATAACTCATGCGGCGGGGATTTTAAAACAGGCATCAAAGTATTTCTCAGACTGCTCAAAAGTCAGTTCAAACTTATCGTTATATAATAATGAAAGTCTTTTTCTTAAGTTCTGAAGGCCAAACCCGGTTAAGTCGTCCGTCTTTTTATATACATGATTTTTTGTCTTAAATGTAAGCAGGCTATTTTTTTGTATTAAAAATATTTGAATGGCATTAAAGTCGCTGTCCCGGTCAATTCCGTGTTTAAAGATATTTTCGACAAAGGCCATCATGAGCATAGGCGGCACTTTAGCATCTGCGGCGTAATCTTTTACAAACGTTATTGCAATCTCACTATTTATCCGGATTTTTTCCAATTCAATATAATTTTCAAGGAACTTTACTTCAGTATCAATAAAAACTTCCGGTTTAGGACTTTCATCAATGAAATACCGCATAATACCAGACAGTCGTTCAACAAGGAACGCTGTTTTAGGAGCCTCCATAAATGCTTCGTAATAAATATTATTTAAGGTATTAAAAAGAAAATGCGGTTGCACCTGGGACTTTAACAAGTCCAACTGTGCCAGTGTCTTTTCGAATATGATTTGCTCATTCTGCTGTTTCAGACCGAAATAGGCAAGGGCTATTCTGACAATGAAGCTAAGTAAGAATATCATGATCCCCGCAAGCGAATAATAAATGACAACCGGTGCAGTAATTTTTTCAGGGTGAGGCGTAAAGGCGTTATAGGCCAACGCCATAAAAAAAGTCCTTACGAGGCCGCAGACAACCAACATTAAAAAAACTGAAATACCATAAGTGATATTTTTACTGGTCTCGTAAAATCTGGGATATAGTATGGAAATATTACCGTAAATGATCGAGGCATAATAACAGGTATTAATCAGCGTGTAACATAACGATTGATACCAGACACCCGTTGGTAAAAAAGAAAGAAACGTTATTATAAAAACGCAAGACCATACTAACCACTGCGTTCTTTTGAGGTTAAATTTGGATAATTTTAATGTCGCCATACCTAAAGATAACGTCTTTTTCAGCGCGATATCTATTAAAATTAAACCGATTGGCCTATATTCTCAACCATCGTTCCCGTTTGCCGGCATGGCACTGTCAAAAACAAGAAAAAGAATCAGGAGTTTGAAAATCAATTACAATCGGTTGAATAAATTATCAGCCGCCGGACAGGTTGAAATGTTATTTTATTCTTGTGACATTGCATTTAGGTTCGTCTGGATGATTTCCTTTTCAGTTTGAGTTTTAGCTAATTGAAAAGCTTTTTCAAAATTGAGCCTCGCTCTAACGTGGTCAACGTTTTTATATAATTCTCCCAGCAGGAGAAAGTAAAAGTGGTTGTTCGGCAGTTGGAGTTTTTCTGCTTCGCACAAGGCAACTTCGTATCCGCAGGCTTTGTATAACGCGAACGTTCTGTTCAGCGCGACTGCAGGCGAGTAATTGATCAGCAAAAGTTGGTTATATAAATGTAAAATATCTTCCCATTTTTCGCGACTATCTTCTTTTGTACAATGCCAATAAGCAATCCTCGCCTCCAAATGATAAGAACTTATTTCATCTCCTTTTGCCGAAAAATCCAAAAAACGAAGGCCTTGATTGATCAACCGCATGTCCCATAATTCCTCCTTTTGATATTCATAAAGGATCAAAGTTTCATCATTCATTTGCCTTGCATTAAACCTGGAAGCGTGAAAACAAATCAATGCTATTAAAGCGTTTGTTTTCGGGCGGTTAGTTCTTTCATTAGCGGCAAGCATCAGGCCCAGGCGCATTGCTTCTAAACACAAATGTTTTGTCAATAACCGGTTTTGAGTTTTTGAATAATAGCCCTCGTTGAACAATAAATAAATAATTTGCAAAACGTTATCCAGGCGATTTACAATTTCCGTGTCACCCGGCATTTCGATTTTTACTTTTTCAGTCCTAAGTTTTTCTTTTGCCCTGAATAATCTTTTATTTATCGTTTCCTTATTGCTTAAAAAGGCGTCCGCAATTTCATCAATTCCAAAACCGCAAAGTATTCGCAAAGCCAGCCCTATTTGGGCTTCACTGGCGATCACGGGGTTGCAAATGGCGAACATCATTTGCAACTGGCTGTCCTGGATGTTCTTCTTTGAGAAATTTATTTCTTCGATCTCATAAGCCGGTTCATCGTCGGGCGATAATTTGGGCACGATTTTATCAGTGAATATTTTGTTCCTTCTAAAATGATAAAGCGTTTTTTGTTTGGCGACGGTATAAAGCCATGCGGTTGGATTTTTCGGAATCCCCTTGGTCCCCCATGTTTCAGTAGCCGATAAAAATGTCTCGCTAACGATATCTTCCGCCACTTCAATATGCTGCAAACCAAAAAGCTTGCTGATAACAGCAACCATCTTAGTGAATTCGGTTTTGAATAACTTTTTTAAGAATTCATTTTCCTGTTCCTTCATTCTTCCAGCGCCCGCCAAATTTCCGAATGTGTAGTCAGCTTATCCAAATATTGCGATTCTCTGAAATTCATGAAAAGGCCTGATTTCAATACTACCTCCAAAGTCAAGCACAGGGCAGCCGTGGGCCAATGTTGTCGCCTCCTCTAAGCTATCAGCTTTTACAACAAAAAAACCAGCAAGTCGTTCCCTGATTTCAACGAAAGGCCCATCAGTGATAACGCCACTTGGTTTAAGGACCTTGCCCTTATCTGCTAGGCGGATGCCCATGTTTTTTAATTTCCCCTGTGCGGCGATCCCCCCGAACCAGTTCTCCCATCTTTTCATAATAGCTTCCATCTCGCCATCACTGGCCTCGTTGTAACTTGTATCCAACTGACGGATTAATATGACAAAATCTTCCATTGATAAATCTTCAAATGTGTTGCCAGATTTTTCTTAATTGTTCTACCGAGTCAAATAGATAAATTGCCTGTATAATAGGAATAGATTTTCAAAGTATCGCACAATTTCTATTCCTCTAAAATACACAGATATTAGGCTTAATTTAGTATTGCGGCTCCAAGGTTAGTTTTACGATCCCTTTTGAAAAACTCTTAGTTGCAATCAGTTTCATTTTGGCCTCCTGGTTTTCGCGAAAAAATTGTCTGCCATGCCCGACAAGCAAGGGGTGCACAGAAAGGTCGAACACGTCGATCAACCTTTCTTTTAACAAGCTTTGCCCCAGCAAGCCATGTCCATATATTAGGAGGTCACCTCCTTCCAGCTGCTTTAGCTTGTTTACTTCAGCTATAACATCGCCCCGAATAATCGTAGTATTCTGCCATTCTGCCCTTTCCAGCGTAGATGAAAAGACATATTTTTTCATGGCATTTAAACTTTGGGCCCAAGGGTCTGTTCTGGCCGGCCATATCTTTGCAAAACTTTCATAGGTTGTCCGTCCCATCAACATCGCATCACACGCAAGAACCTGTCCGGTTCCATCCCGCATATAAGCTTCGTCGAAGTATTCAAAAAAGCTTCTGATCGCTGGGCCGTCGAACACACCGTCCAGGGAGATTAGGGTGTATTCAATTATTTTTCTCATAAAAGGTTTTTAAATTTCAGGTAAAATAGTTTGTCCGCCTAATACGACAATAATGATCAGGAAAACAGAAAATGGACAACAGGAATAAAATATTTATAAAATTAATTACTGAATTAACATAATGGACAGCTAATCCTCACCTGCTTAGCTTCCCATAGTCATCAAGCCATCCTATATAGCGCTCCCAGCCCTGCTCATGCTCAAATGCAGCCTCGGCGTCACCGCCAAAATCCTCATGACGGATAATCAGGTTTGTCCCTCCTTCAATTGGCTTCAGCAAGTAGGTTACTTTAGTGAGAGTGTTCCCCAGTGTTGGATGCGCCCAGTCATATCTGCGCGTTAGTACAATTTTCCTCGGGATGTCCAATTCAAGAAACTCACCGCTAGCAGGAAACGACATGCCATCCGGCCGTACCACTATTAAGCTCCATTTGCCACCTACTTTAAGGTCAGCTTTCCAGTCCGTAACATGATAGGTATCGTCCGAACCCCACCATTTCTCCACTTCTGGCGTGACCAGCGCCATAAAAGCCCGCTCCGGCGGCAAAGAGACATCGCCAGTAGCAAGAATGATTTCACCGTCTGTAACCGCGCAAGGGATCGGCACTCTTCTTCGATTCGATAAATTGCTCATAAATTCTATTTTAATGCTATTCTTAGTTGTGGGCTCCCATCTTTTAATTTATGGCTTTGCTTAACTCAGGCACCCCTTTCCCTTCCGACAAAAGCTTGAACAGGCTTTCTTTCACATAAAAATTCCAGCCCTTTTCGCAGCTTTCATAGCACTCGACTTCAGGGACAAGGCCAACATGCGTCATTCCAATCGTTGTAGAATCGCCGAAACTCTGGAATTCCCACTCGATCTTCATTCCAGTCCATTCCTGCTTGTCTTGGAGCCAGTGGAGGTAACAATCCGCTACTTCCCAGACAATTTTCTTACCCGGGATGGCTTCGACGATTTTCATTGTTACGAAGG
Source organism: Bacteroidota bacterium (assembly GCA_013285685.1). Lineage (GTDB taxonomy): Bacteria > Bacteroidota > Bacteroidia > Sphingobacteriales > Sphingobacteriaceae > Mucilaginibacter. The sequence goes on along the minus strand of JABDHD010000051.1, from coordinate 15,350 downwards.
TATCGCCGAAAGTAACTGTAAAACGGTCACCAGGCTGCTCCGAGGCGCCTTCTAAATTTTCTGTCCACCAGGCGGCGACCTTACAGGTGCCCTTGTATGCCTCAGCTACAGGGATTTCCACACTGATGCTGCTATGATAGTTTTTCTGCTCCATGATTCGTTTATTTTTTTTATCAAATGTAAGCCGTTAACTTGCTTGTTAGACTGTGCGGATTGGACATTCCAAGGGGTTGATTCAGACACCTACTAAACCTATAATCTAAGTGCGTCTACTATTATTGTGGTGGTTACACGCAGTTCGCGACCTTGGTGTTTCATTTTACTTATACTTTTGTTTTGTAACAGAATAAGATTTTACCTGTCGCACAATATCTTAGTTGCGGGGCTGATTAAAATCGCCTTTCCCCGTAGTGAAATAGGAAAATAAACTTGTTTTGATCCAGTGCGTCCAACCCGGTTTGCAGTCCTTAAAGCAGTCAATTTCGGGTGTGAGACCCTCGTGTGTAAACATTAGTTCTGTTACGCCATTGTTTTCAGTGAGATCATAGATCAACCTGGTGTTAAGCCATTCCTTTTTGTCCGCATACCAAGGCATATAGCAATCGGTAACTAACCAAACCACTCTTTTACCGGGAATTAATTCTGTCACGGTAAAATTAAAGAAGGAATCCCCGCCCATTTTTACTGTAAACTGATCACCTTTTTTTTCAGAGTTTCCGCTGAAGGTTACTCCCCACCATTCCGGGACCTTGCCGATCCTCCTGATCGCCTCGTCCGGGCTGATCTTTGCAGAAATGCTGCTTGTGAAATTGTTCGTTTCCATTTTTATTTAATTTTTAAACAAAGATGGGCGTATCGCAACTTTAAGTATTGTAAGAATCGGAAGTCAACTCGTATAATGTTTAGTGGCGAGTTCGTTAAGGCTGTTTTGAAGATCCGTTGGGGTGGATCCGGTAAACCTTTTAAAGGCTTTGATGAAATGGGATTGATCGTGATAATGGCCGTAAATTTGGTCCTTTAAGGTTTGATAGTTGGCCCCGGCCGAGAATGCCTGATAGTATTGTTTGAACCTGACTAGTTCGGACAGGTTTTTGGGCCCCGTACCCAGGTGCTCCGAAAATTTAATATGGAGCCATCGGGAGCTGTAGCCGGTTTCCTTTTCGAGCTGTCTGACGCTGATCAGACCTTTGGAGTATGATATGCGATTGATGCAATAATCGTATATCGGGTCCGATACCGCTTTTTCCAACTGTTTGATCAAAAAACTCTGCAGGAACTGTAGTTTCAAATTTAAAGAGCCAGTTTCAGCAAGTTGCGATTGAAGTTCTTCTGCACAGTTGCCGATCAGGTCTCCCAGTTCCACTATTTGATTTTTGACCTCGGTGTACGGTAAACGAAATAAACGATAAACTCCGAGCGGATTGAATTCGATGATTATCGTGCCAGTCTGCGCATCTTCTTGCGGATCAAGAATGACCGGTGAATCGATCAGGCCTGTTAAACTTAATTTATTTTCATCTTGAACAAAGGTCTTGTCGCCGATGCGGGCTACGATTCCGTTACGGTAAGTAAGCGTTAATTTAAAATTTGCATTTGGAACGATCAGTTTTCTTTCGGCGACGGGGAGACGGCCGTTGCTTTCAAACACATACATTTTCGAGATGTATGGGTTTAGTACAGGATGTGGTGTAACCGGAATGAATTGAAAATGTATCATTTGTTTCGCTTCGACGTATTACGAGTACTTAAAGATAATGAGGTGAAATGACTTTTCCCAATCTTTGTATATACTAATTGGAGTACTGAAAAGGCAGAAACTGGACAAAAAGCAGAATTATTTTTAAATCATAGGTTGAATATGTCCCGTTTGCCGCTCTTCTGTATTATGTCCGCGGTTTTACAGCACACGACAAAAGAAGCAAAGGAATTAATTTGCGCCTTTTACCCTCCCCTTCGTATCCTCAGCTCCGGTTTGATGTTCGCTGGATTTTATTTTGCCATTTCCGAAGTTGTAAGTTAAAGTCAAATGTGCTACCTGTGTTTCGGCGTTCACCCTGGCCACAAGGTTATCGCTTCCAAAAATAACCGTATTAACAAAGTGGTGGGTATTGAAGACATCGCTTACCGATAATTTTACGTTCAGGCTTTTGTCCGCAAATGAATGACTGATACCCGCATCGGTCCAGTGCTGCGCACTTAAATTAAATACGCCAAATATTACAGGCGACTGGTAAGCCGACGTGATTTCGGCCTTAAAACCTTTTACCGGCGTGAAGGTTTCAGTAACCCGGACAATCAGCGTCGCTTTATTTGCTGAATAACCTACGCCATTGAGACGATCTGACATCACATCATTGTATACGCCGTTCATATTTATATTTCCTTCCCACCATTTTGCAAGGGTATAACTTGCAAAAACATTCATGCTTAAGCTATTTTGTGACTGCAGGTTTTCGGGGATCGCGTATGCGATCTTTGCCGCCGGATCGGTCACAGGCACATTCGCAATCATATCTTCGAGGTGGGTGTAACCCAAGGTCAGCGTGATATTATGATCGTAAGTATAATTGAACTGGAAATTACTGGCGTACTGTGGTCGTAGGTAAGGATTGCCTTGCAGGTAAGTATAAGGATCGAAATGATAAGTGAACGGATTCAAATTGTCGTACTGGGGCCTGTCGATGCGCCGTCCGTATGAAACGTTTACCTCGTTTTTATCATCTATTTTGTGGCTGATAAACAGGCTTGGGAAAAGGTCGAGATAATGATTCGAATGGTACTGAAGGATGTTTACAGAGTCAGCCGTGGAATTTGACCTGGTATACTCCGCCCGCAACCCGGCCTTTATGGAGTAGTCCGAATAATCTTTACTTAGACTGATATAACCGGCACCAATTTTCTCGTCGTAAATGAAATGGTTTTCATTGATATAAGGCATTGATGCGTCGGTTGTTTGAAGTAGGTCGTTATCTGTTTTGACATCGCTGAATTTCAAACCCGTTTCCAGTTTCAGCGACTTGGTTATAGAATTTAAGTAGTCTGTCTTGGCGGTGCGAATGCCGATAGTTGAAGGCGCCCCGTTTCCCAGGAACGACCCCGGGTGCAGGATGCTGCCATTTGGAAGAAAAAAGTCTGTGGCATAACCCGCATTGGCATTATTTAGGAATTTAGAATAGTCCAGATCCGCACTCAATTCCTGTCCGGCGGTGTCTATTTTGTAGGTATCGTTTAAATTAAACGAAATGTTATGAAACGTTTGATGATCTGCTGCCGAGGTGTGCAAAGAAGAATCGGCCCTGCTGAAGTCTGGTCCGATATAGGTGTTATCTGAGTCGTCATCATTCTCTCCGTTAAAGTATCCGGATATAAGTGCGCCAATCCTGTTTTTTGGTGACAGGTCGTAATCTGCGCCCAGGCGGTAGCTATTGTTGTTATCTTGCTTCACCGAGGAACTGTATTGATTAAAGTAAGTGGTGTTGGCGCTGTCTACTACGATCCGTCTGAGATTAACGTTAATGTCGTGCTTATCGTCAAGATGGCTGAACGAGCCAAACAAGTTTAAGTTCCCCTGTTTATGGTTTAATGAAATTGTTTCGTTGTCTTTGCCGTACTTTCCATATCCTGCGCCAGCAACAATACTGCCGTTTGTACCTTCCCGGATGCCTTTTTTGAGTTCGATGTTAATAATGCCTGCATTACCGGATGCATCGTATTTTGCAGATGGATTAGTAATGATCTCGATCGACTTGATGGTATTTCCATCTGTGGAACGAAGTAGCGTCGCCAGTTGCACAGGGGTGAGATAGGTAAGCTTCCCGTTGACCATAACAGACACACCCTGCCTCCCGTTTAAACTGATATTATCATCCTTGTCGATAATAACACCAGGGGTTCTTTCAAGAATGTCCATTGCGGAATTGCCTGCTGAAAGGACACTGCCTTCCACATTGATCACGGTTTTATCGCCGTTATGCTCAACCAATGGTTTTGACCCTGCAATATTGACCGTGCTTAGCACGTGATTTCCTGGCGACATTTTTAGGACTGGCACGGTAATGTTCGATTGATTTTCAGTAACGGTAAACGCTTTTGTTATTATCATTCCATAACCTACCATGGTAACTTTAATTAGATAGGTTCCGGTATTAATATGATCAAAGTTATATACGCCTTGCTCGTTACTTAATGTCCCCTTAACTATTGACGAATCCTGGCTATCGAGTAGACTTACCGTAGCGTAATCCATCGGCTTGCCATTTTCATCAAATAGTGAGCCTGAAATGCAACCTGTAAATTTGGCGGTTTGAGCGAAAGTTATTGCTGTGCCGGCGATAATCAGCGAAAGGATATGTAATATTTTTATTGTGAATGTTTTCATTGTTATGCATCATTTTTTGGGCAATAGATTGCACTAAAGGATGTTTTCCTTTTTTTTTATATTTAAATTAAAAGTTGATTTCCCCTTGGTGGCTCTTAAACTTGGCTTGTTACTTCGGGGGACTTGATGTTAATTTGATGTCACCTGACTTTACATTTTTCTTTTTTTGTAAGGAAATTCTGATGAGCAATCGCAACGAAACTTTTTGGCCAGGACATCATTGCTTGTGATCCACGAGGGAATATCACCCCATCGGAAATATTTGAAATTTAAAACCGGATAAAGTTCTATTCAATAATAAATCAAATCAGGAAGACTATAACATACCTGTTTCATTATTAAAGTAAAGTACTATATCCGATTACTGTTAAAAAAATCCGAACCCTCAAATATTAGAGTGCAATCCCATTCTGTTCCCTTCTGAATCTATGAATTGAGCAATGAAGCCGAATTCACCATTAGCCCCATTCTTAATCTTGGAATGAATGATTTTGCCACCCGCTGCTTCAATCCTTGAAAGCGGGATGTCCAGATCTTCGTTTCTATCCATGTAAACTACTCTGCCTTTTTCTGATGGCTCGTATCCTTCGCCTTCAACGATGGCGCCCCCTGCTCCCAAAGCATTGGGATCGACAGGAAATATGGCATACTTGCCCCTGGGTATAGACACAGGTATCATTTCGATATTGAAAATGGTTTCGTAGAATTTTTTTGCTCTTTCAAACTTTGTTGCTGGGATTTCAACCCAATACATTGTGTTCCTCATGCTGCGTTGTTTTATGTTGAATAATTATTTGTTTATACCGCAATAAGAACTGGGAAAGTTAAAATTGGACAAAAAGAATAAATATTTTTATTTGAGGTTGTCAATCTTATTCGATTGTGGCGGCATAAATTTTGATTTTCCATTTTATGAAATAATTTGTTGTTAAAATCAAAAGTGCGGTTTATCATAGGTGATAAAGTTGAACAGGTAGTCTTTAATAACCGTATTCCAACCTTGTTCACACATTGCATGGCACTCCTTTTCGGGAACAAGCCCTTCATGTGTAAAACGAAGACCAGTTTTATCACCTTCGATGCTTATCTCAAAAACCATCTTTGTGTTTGTCCATTCATGCTGATCTTTTTTTAGCCAGTTCAGTGTACTATCAGTAACAAGCCATACGATTTTTTTACCGGGAATAAGCTCAACTAATTTTTGTCTTGAATAATGGGCACCAGGGTGGTTTATTATAAATTCATCATTAAGATTAATGCTTTTACCTGTAAGGTCTTTGCCTCCCCACCATTTGGCAACATCGTGGGTAAGGCTCCTGAAAACACTTTCCGGAGATTTAGAAACCGCTATCGTTGCAGTGAAATCTTTTTCTGTCATCTTTATTTAGTCTTAAAAATTTTAGCCCTTCACTGTAAAAACAATTTTGGTTTATTACCGGTGATATAGTTATAAAAGAGGTCTTTTACGGTCATGTCACATATCTCCACCAACCTGTCATATTCATCCTCCAGAACAACTCCATCGTAGATAAATTTGACCCGAGTATGATCGCCCTGAGGTGTTAATTCGAAAATCATTTTGGTTCCTGTCCAATCAAAATTGTCCGTTGTGCGTATGCTGTCGATCGCAAGCCACACCAGTTTTTTATCGGGCACTAATTCAACCACTTTATTTTTTGAATAATGTGTACCGCCTGTCCTTAATATGAACTCACTGTTTAGTTTGATGCTTTCGCCTTCAAATTCCTCGGGCCACCATTTGGAAAGATCGATAAGATGTTCAAAAACATCATTTGCGGATTTGGCAAGCTCAATTTCAACGGCGTATTTTGCCGGTTTATAATTCTTGTCTGTCATTTTTATTTTTTAATGTTTATATTACTTCAGTAATATCGCCCGGTCTCCCAACCATTTTGAAAAATTACGGGCTTTATTTTCTCCTTTTGATTGCTTTTTCGACATTCACCGGAAAACGAACAACAGCAAATGATTTCGGCTACGCGGTTGATTAAAATCACCTTTCCCCGTTACGAAATAGGAAAATAAACTTGTTTTGATCCAGTGCGTCCAGCCGATGTCGCAGTCCTTAAAACACGCAAGTTCCGGCGTCAGGCCCTCATGGGTAAACGTAAGTTTTGTAATGCCATCGATTTCAATGGCATCAAAGATCAGCCTGTTATTCAGCCATTCTTTTTTATCATCATACCAGGGCAAATAGCAATCGGTAACTAACCAAACCACTTTTTTGGAGGGGATTAATTCTGTTACCGTGAAGTCAAAGAAGGAATCCCCGCCCATCTTTACTATAAATTTGTCGCCTTGTTTTTCTGAGCTCCCGGTGAAAGTTACTCCCCACCATTCAGATATCTTACCAATCTTTTTTACAGCCTCGTTTCCGCTGATCTTTGCAGAAAAACTGCTTGTGAAATTGTTTGTTTCCATATTCATTTATTTAAAAGCAAAGGTCGGCGACTGGCGGTTCATCGTATTGTACAAATCGGCAAATGGCTTCGGTGATGTTTAAGGAAGAAGTTGTTCAGGCCGTTTTGAATTCGTTCTACCGCACCCTCAATTTCCCATTCCGGACACGCTTACATTTCACATCAACCGCGCATATATCCGACACTTTGGCCAGCGTTGATTGGTAATTAGACACTTTAATCTATGTGAAGACTTTACACAACCACTTTGGCGAGCGGTTCGCCGGTTTCGAGTAAGCTTTTTAGACTTGAAGTAACATATACCCAACTCATGCTTGCTACCGCTTCCAGTGCGTCTGAAAGATCCTCGTGAATAATAGTGAGCATCATGGCTCCTCCGAAGGGTTTCAGATTAAATGTAACTTTTGAAATGGGTTCATCCGCAAGAAATCGGGCATGTTCTGAATTTATCCCGTGAACCCTTGGGTCGACTGAAACATCGAACGTAAAAGATAGCGAAGTAAACGGTTCGAACGACAGAACATTTCCCTGCCAATTAACCTTGCCATCTTTCTGAACGAGCGAGACTTGCGAGCCGACCACCCATTCGGAACGAATTTCGCGGTCGCTCCAATATTGAGGGCTCAATTCTTTTGATGTAAGTGCCTCCCAAAGCTTGGTGGCGGTTGTTTTGATTATAATATTACTGGTGAAACTTTTCATACAATAGCGTATTTGGTTTATGAATTAAGTGCGATTTTGTATCCAGGCGCAAGGAAGGCGGCAAAAATGAAAACCTTCTCCTGAATCCGATATACCATTATTTATTTTAAAACAAAGATCGGCAGGTAGAGCACTACTGTATTGTATAAATCGGAAATCAACTTCTGTAATGGTTGGTTGAAAGCTCATTTATACTATTTTGGAGATCGGTCGGGGTAAATCCGGTGAACCTTTTAAACGCCCTGATGAAATGGGAACGGTCGTGGTAATGACAGTGGATTTGTTCTTTTAAGTCTTGCAGTGGGACACCGGTTGAGTATGCATAATAAATTTGTTTGAACCTGATGATCTCGGACAGGTTTTTTGGCCCCGTTCCCACATGTTCCAAAAATTTTGTATGAAGCCAGCGCGAGCTAACGCGGGTTTCCTTTTCAAGTTGGGTAACTGTTATCATCCCATCAGTACACGATATACGATTGAGACAGTAATCATAAATTGGATCCGCAATAGTTTTTTCCAGCTGTTTGATTAGGAAATTTTGCAGGACCTCCAGTTTCGCTGGTAAAGTGTTTGTTTCTGCGAGCCGGGCCTGGAGTTCAGCCGCGTCGTTGCCTATCAGATTTGCCAGTTCTACAATTTGATTGTTGATTTCAAAATATGACAAATGAAAAAAACGATACGCTCCGGACGGGTTGAATTCGATGACGATCGTGCCGGTCTGCGCGTCTTCCTGTGCATCTAGCTTAACAGGTGCGTCGATCAGCCCGGTTAAACTTAGTTTATTTTCGGCCTGTACGAAGGTCTTATCCCCGATGCCGGCTACAATACCGTTACGATAGGTAAACGTTAATTTCAAATTTGCGTTTGGGACGATCAGCTTCCTATCCTCTACCGGAAGACGGCCCCCGGCCTCAAACACAAATATTTTCGCAATAAATGGATTTAGGGCAGGATGCGGCGTGATAGAAATGAACCGAAAATCTGTCATTTGTTTCTCCTCACATGTTTTTATGCTCCTTACAAAAATCAGTTCTAAATTTTTATTGCGAAATGGATTTTCATAGAAGGACCGAAAGTATTGGGTGTATTTAAGTTTTATCGGCGGCTGGACGCTACCGCTTTCCATTGCCGGCATACAAACCACATTACCCTGCAGCGGAACAACGGTAATCGTGTTTTCGCTTTTGGTCACTTTGCGCCGATGGCTTCCTTTACCTTTGTCACATCAATCCCCGCTCCGATCCCCTCATAAAAGGACAGGTCTTCATCGATCCCCACGAGCCGCAGACATTGACCTCCGGGGGCTTGAAAATAGAGATGGGGATCTGGTACTTCCAGCTTTCCGACGAGGCCGCATTCAAGTATTTTTCGGCTCATTTCCCCGACATTGTCGGATTTGATCTCCAGCCAGATCGATCGAAAGCTTCGCAGAAAGTCGCTCTCATCAGCGACGTCGCCGTAGAGAAACCCGATATAAAAATTATCGCCTAAACGAAGAAAGTCCCTTTCGGGTTCTGCTTTCGTGATTTGCCCACCCAGTATATCACAATAAAACTTGCGAATATTGTCGCGGTCTTTCCGCGGAACTAAAACCGAGGCATGATTCCCAAAAATTACCTTTGCCATGATCTTTTGAATTTTAATTGTTAAAAATTGTATAACTATTTTCTCCAAAGCTATCGCGATTATGATTTAATGTATAGTACGAATCGGAAATCAGATCGTAAACGCCTTGGTGCCCAGCTCGTTTAAGCTGTTTTGAAGGTCGGTTGGGGTGGAGCCTGTGAACCTTTTGAATGCCCTGAGAAAATGACTCTGATCGTGGTAGTGATGGTAAATTTGTTCTTTCAGGCTTTGAGATCTGGCGCCGCATGAAAATGGTTCATAAAATTGTTTGAACCGGATGATCTCGGAAAAGTTTTTGGGGCCTGTGCCCAACAGGGCTGAGAATTTTAAATGAAGCCAGCGGGAGCTGTAACCTATTTCCTTTTCAAGCTGCGCAACGGTGACTAAACCTTTCGAGTCCGATATGCGATTGATGCAATAATCAAAGATCGGGTCCGCTGCGGTCTTCTCCAACTGTTTGATCAGGAAATTCTGCAAAAGCTGTAGTTTCAGGCCTACCGTGTCCGCTTCAGCGAGTTGCAACCGCAAATGTTCTGCACGGTTGCCCATGACATCGGGTAATTCCAGTATTTGGTTTTTGACCTCCGTGTACGGTAAATGGAAAAAGCGGTATGCCCCTAACGGGTTGAATTCAATTCCAATGGTACCTGTGGGCGTATCATGTAGCGGATCAAGGATCACCGGGCAATCGATCAGTCCGGATAACTGCAGCTTATTTTCACCCAAAACAAAGGTTTTATCCCCCAAGCGGCTCACGATCCCATTTCGGTAACCAAATCCTAACTTGAAATTGGCATTTGGGACGATCAATTTTTTTTCAAGTTCAGGTAAACGGCCATCGCTTTCAAAAACCCACATCTTTTCAACGAAGGGTTTGAGTAACGGATGTGGCATGACCGGAACGAATCGGAAATTTGTCATTTTTCTGTCCTCGCAAATGATTACTAATAGTGTAAAATAGCCAGTTCATAGCGGTTCGGCTTGTTTATGGCCAGGGGTTTGCAAAGCTTATAGCGTTTTCCATTAGGGACACACAGCGACACTACCCCCCTCAAAAAGGGGCATTCTTGCTGCGTGTTCTTTTATTTTTTTGCACCGACTGCTTCTTTTACCTTTGCAACATCCGGGCCTGCCCCGAGCCCTTCATAAAAGGACATGTCTTCGTCGGTTCCTACGAGCCGCCAAACTTGCCCGCCCGGTGCCTGAAAGTACAGGTGAGGGTCCGGTATTTCCAGCTTCCTTACACCTGAATCGAGAATTTTCTGCGTCATTTTCTCCACATCGTCGGACTTGATTTCCAGCCAGATCGATCGTGCAGTTCGTAAGAATTCGCTCTCATCGGGGACAGCCCCATAGAGAAACCCGATATAGAAGTTTTCTCCGAGGCAAAGGAAGTCCCTTTCAGGATCCGCCCTGGTGATTTTGCCGCCGAGGACATCACAATAAAATTTACGAATGCTGTCCCGATCTTCCCGCGGAACTATAACCGAGGCATGGTTTCCAAAAATTACTTTTGCCATAATCGTTTAAATTTTAATAGTAAAAATGATTTGCTGTTGAACAACATTGATTTTCGCTTTTATTTTTTCTTTTCGTTGAGTGAATATCTTTTTGAATTATTCAGGAAACCCCTGACCCTCGTCAATTAATTTCAGCAAACTATCTTTGAGGTGGTGTGTCCACCCGGGTTCGCAAGCCTCGTAACATTCGCTTTCAGGGTTCAAGCCCTTGTGGACGAAATCAATCTGCGTTTTCCCTTCCTTCTCAGTAAGATTCCAGATAACTTCCGTGTTTTTCCACTCCTTCTTATCTTTTATCCAGTGAAGATTGCAGTCGGTTACCAGCCAAATGACTTTCTTATTCGGGACAACTTCGGAAATGCTAAAATTCACATAGGTCTGTCCAAAATGCACAGAGAATCCGTCTTTTAGCTTGCCGGCCTTACCTTTGAAGTTCTTTGCCCACCATAAATTAACCTGGGCAATCTTTTCCATGGTTTCGCTGGCTGTAGCATTTACTATCAGTTGATAGTTGAAGTCTTGTTGATTTTTCATATTTTTAAATTTAGCGGGAATTATAAAGTTGGGATACGCCTTCCTTAATAAGCATATCCCAACTCTGGGCGTAAGTGGAACAACACTCTTTTCCCTGTCTTCATAACCGGCGAAAGCTTTCAAAAAGTCACATTTGAAGTGATAACTCCTTGACGTAACCTGTTCCGTTCCGACGACGGTTATAGTGAAAGTATTAAGAATGAATCCCGTTCTTCTTTGATTTTTTTGTTTTCATCCAACAGATAGAGACCAGTTCTCGCCATGGTCACCATCGCCCCGCCGGGACCCATGCCGATTTTGAAGGTGACCATAATAAGTGCGTTACTTTCATCACCAATTGCGGATAGCACCTGAACGCTACCGGGCTCTATAAGCCTCGCGGCATTTACTTTGACCTCCATATAATCGTCGATGCCTGTAAATTCCCCAAAAATGGACGGTGTAGCTGTTACTATAGCGTGGATACCTGGCGCAAGTAGTTCTTTCGTCTTATCCCAGTCATGATTACTCCAGGCGTCTATGTGGGCAACTGCAATTTTAACAGCCGGCGAGTTTTGTATTGTGATATTTTTCACTTTGTTTGCTTTCTTTTTTTGTAAAACAATTGGGTATTAAACCGAGCCTTTTCCTTCGGTTATGCTTTTGGGCAACTTGGCTTTAATGAGCATATCCCACCCCTGCTCACACTTTGCATAACACTCTTGTTCTGGAACTAGACCTTCATGAGTAAAACTGAGCACCGTTTGATCGCCATCGGGGGTTAATTCAAAAATCATTTTGGTGCCTGTCCACTCAGTCTTATCCTTTTCGATCCAGTTAAGCAGGCTTTCTGTTACAAGCCATACGACCTTCTTGCCAGGAATAAATTCAACAAGCTTCTGTTTTGAATAGTGCGCATCGCCAAACCTCACGATAAATTCATCATTAAGTTTTGTGCTCTGGCCTTCGAACTCTCCTTTAAATGATGGGGTTGCCCACCATTTTGAGACATCGTTAATGTGCGCGAAGACGTCTCCTGGAGACGCCGCTACTTTAATCGTAGCCGAATAGTTTTGGTTGTCCATTTTGTTTTTGTTTTGTATTTGAATTTTATTGGGTGATTTTTTCGTGTTTTCAAGGAGATTTTTCAGTCTTTGCAATGAATTTTCCCAGAATATGTGTTGGTGTCGTATTATGTCTTCCATGTTGAATTCAGTTTACCGTCAGTTACAAGCTATACCATTTTTGCAGGCGGTCATTTCCATAGACTGAAAATATACAGCAGGCAATTATCTCACTGGCATGTCTGATCAAAAATCCCCAGACCGTTAGTTAAATAGGAAAATAAGCTTAATTTGATCCAATGCGTCCAGCCCCGTTCACAGTCCTTATAACATTCAATGTTCGGTGTAAGACCTTCATGTTTGAAGTTCAGCTCTGTCACGCTGTTATTTTCATCGAGGTCAAAAATTAATTTGGTGTTAGCCCATCCTTTTTTATTCGAATACCAGGGCATATTGCAATCGGTAACCAACCAAACAACTCTTTTATCGGGGATCAATTCGGTTACCGTAAAATTGAAGAAAGAATCTCCGCTCATCTTCACTACAAATTTATCAGCTTGCTTTTCGGAACTTCCCGTGAAGGTAACTCCCCACCATTCCGTTACGTTGCTTAGCTTTTTGATCGCCTCGCTTGCGCTGATTTTGGCTGAGATACTGATGCTAAAATCGTTGTCCTCCATTTTATTTAATTTTTAAACAAAGATGGGCCGGTAGGCGCTTTAAGTATTGTAAGAATCGGAAGTCAACTCCGATAATCTTTGGTGGGAGGTCGTTTACGCTGTTTTGAAGGTCGGTCGGAGTGGTTCCCGTGAACCGCGCACCGGTCCCAATGATAAGCCGGGCCTTTAATTTATAAGACAGAGCAAGAAAGTGAACAGCAGTGTTGTGAACCGGACGATCTTTAGCGTGAGCCGTAGATTCCCATGGCGTTTGAGCCACAGCTTCCCGTTTTGTCACAAGTATTGAGAAAAACAGGCTATTCGTTGAATTTCTTACGACTAAACATCATTTATGTCAATATTTATCACCGAAAGTTAATTGATCATATAAACACCTGTTATATAGACTGATAGCGACTCTGCTTAAAAATTGAACAATATGATAAATAAAACAATGGTATTAATAATTCTGACGGTATGCCCGGCCTTAATGATGGCTCAGGGATCGAACCGCCCGGATTCGATTAACGTAAAATTACACGAGCTTGACCGGATGAAGGGCACCTGGTTGCTTACTTATTCGGACACGGCGAGATCTGGCTCGGTCCACCGGGACACGGTGTTGACCGCTTTCAACTGGTCGGCCAAAGGCGACTCACTTTTGGGCAAGCAACAGATTAAAACTGCCGGAGGTGTCAGTTATGTTTATATTGTTTACGCTTACTCGCCAAAGTCGGGACAGTTTTTCTACATTGAGAGTTTGGACCCGAATAATTACCCCTCCGCGGCACCGTTAGTGGTTGACGGCGAAACGTGGATATATCCAAATGGCAAAAACCGCGTGCTGAACGTTTTTAGCCAATCAAACAGCGTAATCACCTATCATGTACAGGAACTCCAAAACGGGAAATGGCTGACTAGTAAATCAGGTATGGAAATAAAGATTAATGAATAATTGCGATTTTTAAATCATCAAAAGCGTGGCTCATTATTTTACGGAAAGCTTTTTCGGATCAATCTTTGTTTATATATAATTCTTCAACGACGCGCAATACATTTAATAATGCAGGGGTCTTGTCATCGCTTCGCCAGCTAACATACAGGTCAGTAAAAAACGGCATTTCAATAGCCCTGACTGCGGCCATGCTGTGGTGAAAAAAAGCTATATGGCAAAATTGCTATGCCTAGTCCCTTGGAAACCATCCCAAGCACGCTCGATCCAAAATCCGAATGGTACCTGGCGCGGGGAAAAAAACCGTATGACGCGAATATCTCTTGTACAAAAAAATAATAGCTGCTTTTCCGTTCGGCAACCGGAAGAATGAACCGCTGCCCAGCTAAACTGTCGGCGTTGACATCATCATAACTAATAAACGGGTGATGTTCCGGGACAAATATGGCGACAGGCTCGCTTTTTATTTTACGCGAACTGATGCCAGGCAACATATTGACCTGCCTGGTAAATGCCATGTCGATTTTATAATTCCGCAATGACTCCTGGATATTCTCATAAAGTAACTGAACAAACTCAACGGTTAGTTCCGGATAACGGTCAGCAATGTGGCAGACGAGGTCGGGTAGCAGGGAATACGATATGGAATCGGGGTGAACAATCCTGATGTGGCCTGATTCACCATTACTTAGTTTTTTTGCATAAAGGTGGGCCTGATCCAGTTCATCCAACAAAGCAGACCACTTATCCCGCAGGAATGCACCTGAAACAGTCAGTTTAACGTTCCGCTTATTACGTTCAAAAAGAGACACGCCGAGCTCATCTTCCAGCGCCCGTATCTGCCTGCTCAATGCGGATTGTGTAATATTTATCACATTGGCCGTTCGCCAGAAGTGTAACTCTTCTGCCAATGCGAGAAAATTTCTAACTTGCTGAATATCCATAAGTAATGCAAAAAAATCATTAATTAAGGAAAAATAGGCATTTTTCTGCAATTATCACTACGTTATCTTTGTCAACGAAGCAGGTAGGGTAAGTATCGCCAGCAATATTTAAGCCTGCATATAAAAAATAGCATGCGTTTAATTGCCCGGCGGGAATGGATCATAAAAAGTGGCATAGCGTTGGCTGCGCTTTCCTTGCCTTTTCCCATAACAGCCAAAACCCCGATGATAAAAAGAAAATATTTAACAGCCAAAATGATACAGCCTTTTTCAGTAAATGTTCCGCAACAGGTTCTGGATGATTTAAAACTAAGATTACAACTCACCCGGTGGCCGGATGAAATAGCAGGTTCCGGCTGGGATTACGGCGCCGACCTTTCCTATATGAAGGAACTTACTGCATACTGGCAAAGCACATTTGACTGGCGAAAAACCGAAAATGAAATCAATGCCTATCCAAATTTTATAGCCGATATCCGCGGCCACCAGATACATTTTTTACATATCAAAGGAACAGGAAAGCGATCTCTCCCATTGATTATCACCCATGG
>JABDHD010000050.1 GCA_013285685.1 Bacteroidota bacterium | reverse complement strand
CAGGCCGGTTACATCTAACGTATTGCCCACCACGGTTCCGTTTGCATTTTTCCATATATAGTTGCTGATCATGGACAATGGATCGTAGACGGATAAATTTTTGATCGATCCATTGTTCGTGCCGCAGGATATATCAGTTTTGGCTAAATTGTTATCGTTCACCACCACCCTGTCGTCATCAATCTCAAACACGTTGCTGGTAATACATCCGCCCGCCAAATTAAGCTGGTATTTGCCTGGCTTGCTGGTGGTAAGGTCGAGGCTGGTTGATACAACATCTCCGTTTGCATCAGTCCAGTAATAACTTACCCCTTGCGGTACCTGCAAACCGGTTATGGACGCGGTGTTATTGCAGCGCAGACTAGTCACCAATGCCTTGTCGCTGTTTACCTGGAAAGTTTCAAACTCCGACGTGCGATTGCCCACTGTTGATGAAACATAAAACAGGCCGGTTAAGTTGAATACGTTGCTTGTCCAGTTACCGGTATTATCAGCTATAACTGTTTGAATATATTGGCGGATAGAGCAATGCGAATAAGTACATGACTCTGACGAGTAAATATCTATAACGGCGCCGGGATCTGCCGTGCCTGACACCTGCGATTGTGTGTTTGTTGCATTAACCGCCGTAATATTAACTTTTGGCAGCAAACCACTTGCGTTGTCATTGCTGTAAGCTTTAAAAACCAGGCACTGATAATCGTTGTAGCGCACAAACACGTTTTCGCTGTTAAAGGCGTTAACACCGGTCTCAGAGTAGCCAAAATAATTCCGCTCGGAAAAATCGGTCGTTCCAATGTTTACCTGGGCGCTGCAATTATATAGGTTTATCTGGCTGCCCACATACGAATTGACATGAGAAATATTTACCGGGGTAACCAGGTCCCGGTCTATTCCGAAGTAGTTTTTTGCAAAATCAATATTGCCGATCAGCCCGTTTATTCTGAACCCGATAAAATCAGTGCCGATCTCGTTATTATCAATCGAAATATCAGCGGTGGCACGAGTGGCCAGTTCCTGCGAAGTGGCCCCCTCTTCGTTTATGAACATGGTGTTTATAGCGACAGTTTGCGACTGCAGCACAAACTGTCCGGTTATGGGATTTTTAAATACCCCGAAGTTATTGCACCCAATAAACAGGTTGCCCGCATTTGCATTCTGATCGCACGAAATCTCGACGTCAGTAAAAATTATATTGCCTGATGCCAGGTCATTACCGCCTATGACAATATTTGAACTTCTTAAAAAATAGATGTCGGCGGATGTCCCTTCCGAAAGATCGTTTGCATCCGTAAGCCCTATGATATTTGCTGTAAGTGTTATTGAATCTCCATAATCAAAGTAAATGCTATAAACATCAAAGCCTTTGATAAGATTACCTTTATTGACATCGCCAATAGTGATGTTTGCTGCGTGCTGAAGGTTTATACCATACCGTGGTTGCAAATTAGCATGAAAGTTACTGATGTTTTCATAATCATATATGTACAAGCCATAAAACGTAATATTAGTTACATTGTCGCCATTAAAAACGGTAAATTGGCTATCCTGAAAAGGCGTGTTTATCCTGATATGCGCATTGCTTAGGCCGAAGGTTGCTCCTGCCTGGCTGGTTCCGTCGATTACTAAATTTGATGACACATCAGGCAACTGGGTTATGAGTTGTATCGTTCTGCCCGCTGCGCTTAAATCCGTCAGCTTAAAGTTAATGTGATCGGTGGTCGCACTTCCGTTAGCCGCCGCCCTGGTCAATGCATCCCTTAAAGTTCCCGGCCAGGAGTCGGCATTACTGGTAACCGTAAAAATAGCGGCAAGGGCTTTACATTGTAAAGAAATTAATACTACCAGAAAAAATAAGATTCTGCCGCACATTGGTCAGGAGCCTGATAGATTTGAGGGGGTATTTTTAATTATTTGTAATTTTAACGAAATGGCGGCATTTTTTAAAATACAATTTTTAATTACCTAATAATGGTAAGACTGCCGCTGAGCAAGCTGCAATTACTATGCAGATCGATGATGTAGTAATATACCCCCTCGGGCAGTTTTTTGCCGTCAAAAGTGCCGTCGAACGGCGTTGCATATCCTTTTGAATCAAATATCCTTTGGCCGTTGCGGGTAAACACCTGCACTTCGGCGGCGGGATAATTGGTTATGTCGTTTATCACCCAAAAATCATTAATGCCATCGCCATTTGGGGTAAAAGTATTGGCGATATTTAATGCCGATAAGCCGACCGTTACCTTTACTTCGGCACGGGAGCTTTCGCACGAGCCATTTAACTGGCTGATGTAAAAACTGGTGTTCCCGGTTGCGCTAACCACGAATCTTCCGCCTTTTTGCTCTGCCAGCGGCTGGGTATCGGTTAGATTTGCATACAAGCGGTAAATGGTTGATGACAATGGGTTATTAACGCTTATAATAGCATTGCCGCTGCTACACAATGCTACATTGGAAACAGACGGAGCCGCCACTTCTTCCGATTCATCGGTCAGGGTATAGGTTATTTTGGCGTTTCCACAGCGGGTGTCGGTTACGCTTAAGGTATACACGCCGGCGCTGAGGTTACTTATGGATATACCCGTGCCAATCACCGTGTTGCTTGCGTCGTACCAGGTGTAGGCGTAGGGCGGCGCGCCGCCCGCAACCGTAACCCCGCTGATGCTTCCGGTCCCAAGCGTACATTGATCGTTCACCGTGGCGCCGTTATCGGTGACCGCAAACTGAGGTAATTGATCGATGGTATAAGTATTATAATAATTTTCGCAGCCATTTTGGTCGGTCAAATACAATTGATAAGTGCCTGCGGCAACGTTCGTCAGTGCGGCATTAGGGCCGGCATCCTGCCCGCTTGCATTTACCCATCGTACCGATTTAACCAGTGCATCAACCGCAACCGTTACCGAACCATCCGTACTTTGAAAACATGCGGGCACGCTGGTCCGCCGCATAAACCGGGAATTTGGTTGCGGCTGTTGCCCAACGGTATAGGGTTTACTGGTGGCGGCGCAGCCAAAGGTATTGGATGCCGTAAGGGTGTAGGTACCGGGGGCAACATTTTGAAGATCGGCCGCCGTGCCCACTACTTTGTTATTGGCATCCAGCCATTGGTATTGGGTAGCGCCGGTCACCGTTATGCCGGTTACCGATCCGTTGTTATTATTACAACTGGCTGCTGCCGGCTGCGCCTTCGACTCGTCCATGGTGATACCGTTGGTTTCGGGTATGGTTAAATCGGTGGTATAAACCGGGCCGCACTGGCTGTCGTCAGTCACTTCGAGCTTATAAGCTCCGGTCGGCTGGTTAAGCAAATCCAGGGATGTACCAACGGTTTGCTGCTGGCTGTTTAACCATGTGTATTTTAACGTGCCTGTTCCGGTAGCTGTTATCCCGGTTATCGAGCCGGTTGATTGCCCGCAGTTGGTGGCTTGTTTGGTGGCGTTGGATTGATCAATGTTGGGGCCAGTGGTGTTCCGAAGCGTGACCGGCCCGTAAGTCACACTACATTTAGTTACAGCATCGGTCAGTGTAAACAGATAGACCCCCTGTGGCAGATCAGTGGCGTCCAGCGCTGAGCTAACTGTTTTGTTATTAATATCGGTCCAAACGGTGGTGAGCGGATTGTTTGAGGTTGGATTAACTAATAAACCCGTTATCGACCCTCCGGCACCACAAGACGGGTTTTTGGTGGTTACGTTGACACTGTTGATAGCCGGAGAAACATCGTACAAAAAAAAATCCACAGAACGGGCGAAGCATATGCCGTTAAACCCTTTTGCATAATATGTACCGGGTCCGACGTTCTTTAACACAGGCCCAACGCCTATTTTTTGATTATTTGAATTATACCATTCAAAGTTGATAATATTTTTAAAATCGGCGGTAATTGAAATTGAGCCATTGTTTTTACCACACGACGGTTGTATAGTGTCGTAATAATCGTCCAGATAGGAAAAAAGAGGCTGAGTAAATTCAGATGAGTTTTTTGATAGCCACGCGTTTGAAACCCATTTTTTTCCAGTCAGGTTGCCCGTCATCTTCCATGAGCCATTAGCGTCCGCGGTCAATATAGTATCGAATTTTACCGGGCTGCATACCGGGCAATCAGTCGTATCCTGGTAAACATATATTTTTGCATTAGGGCTTGCTGTACCCGAGTATTCAGTTGCATTATTAACCAAAACTTTTATCGACGGGACAATGATATTATCGGTTGGCTGAAGGTTTATATAATATGCCATCCTGCTGCAAATGATCTCGTTTTTCAACACTTGAATGTTGTTCGACGAATAGTTTACCAACGTAGCTGAAATTTGGTCGACGGTTTCGCCTGTATTGGTGCGAAAAACATTCCTTAGTTTTATATCATCTGAACCTATGGTACCGTCCGAGCAATTTCCCATGCCGATGCCTGCCGATGAGATGGAAGCGTCGGTATTAATATCAACGTTTGCATAAATGTTGAAGTTTTTCACGGAATTAAAAGTAGCCCTTAATATAAAGGAAGTATTATAGCTGACCTCAACGCCGGATGATGAGCTACAGGCGATATCTTCAAAGGTACCTCCCTCAAATGTTCCATTTAAACTTAGTCCGAATGAATTATGACTAATCTTTACGGTATCGCCGCTAATAGTGAGCGTAACAGCGAAATGATTTCCTTCATTGCCATTATCGCCGCCAATAGTTAAACTATTGCCCGTAATACTAACACCTGAAGGGGCAAACGACTGGTTGGGGTCATTAAATCCAAAGTAATTTCCCTGGATGACGACGTTCGATATGCCGCCGCCGGTAATACCATTCGATGGCCCGGCAAGTATTTCATAATTATTGTCTTTAAATGAATTGCCTTTGCCCGGCGAACCTATTGTGATGTTTTGCGACGCCGTAATTTCGATTGCAGCGGCGTACGGATTGAAGGATCCATAAGGGTTTCGCAATTCATTAAATCCGGTAAATAACAATCCATAAATTTCAACACCATGCACATTTTGCAACGTAAACGCACCGTCACTTGTATTATCGATATAGTTATAAATGTTAACGGTGATGATTATTCGTGCATCGCCAGGTGAAAACCCAGCTCCGGCTTGTGTAGTACCATCGATTATCAGATTAGATGAAATGGCTGGTAGTGTCGACTGCAGCGTAATCGTCCTTCCCGCCTGGCTGGTATCCGGCAAATTAAAATAAATATAATCCGTTGTCGCGCTTCCGTTCGCCGCCGCCTGCGTCAAAGCATCCCTTAACGTCCCCGGTCCCGAATCGGCGTTGCTGGTTACTGTAAATACCGCTGCCAGTGCCTTAAGATTAAAGGAAATTAAAATGACCAGGAAAAACAGGATTTTTCGGCACATCAGTTCAGGCGTTCAATAGCTTTGGGATTTTTAGTTTAACCTATCTGTAATTGTAATAAAATAGCGGCAATTTTTAAAATTTGATGTTGAATTTATCGAATGATAGTTAAACTGCCAGACAGCAGGCTGCAATTACTATGCAGATCGATGATGTAGTAATATACCCCCTCGGGCAGTTTTTTGCCGTCAAAAGTGCCATCAAACGGTGTTGCATATCCTTTTGAATCAAATATCCTTTGGCCATTCCGGGTAAACACCTGCACTTCGGCGGCGGGATAATTGGTTATGCCGTTTATCATCCAAAAATCATTAATGCCATCGCCATTTGGGGTAAAAGTATTGGCGATATTTAATGCCGATAAGCCAACGGTTACTTTCACCTCTGCGCGGGAGCTTTCGCACGAGCCATTTAACTGGCTGATGTAAAAACTGGTGTTCCCGCTTACGCTCACCACGAATCTTCCGCCCTTTTGCTCCGCCAGCGATTGTGTGTCAGTTTGGTTGTCGTACAGGCGATAAACCGTTGATGACGATGGGTTATTAACGGTGATGATGGCATTGCCGCTGCTGCATAGTGCAACGTTGGAGACGGACGGGGCGGGCACTTCTTCCGATTCATCAGTCAGGGTATAGGTTATTTTGGCGTTTCCACAACGGGTGTCGGTTACGCTTAAGGTATACACGCCGGCGCTGAGGTTACTTATGGATGTACCCGTGCCAATCACCATGTTGCTTGCGTCGTACCAGGTGTAAGCATAAGGCGGCGCGCCGCCGGCAATCGTAACCCCGCTGATGCTTCCGGTCCCAAGCGTACATTCATCATTCACCGTGGCGCCGTTATCGGTGACCGCAAATTGAGGTAATTGATCAACGGTGTAAGTATTATAATAGTTTTCGCAGCCATTTTGGTCGGTCAAATACAATTGATAAGTACCTGCGGCAACGTTCGTCAATGCGGCATTGGCGCCGGCATCCTGCCCGCTTGCATTTACCCATCGTACCGATTTAACCAGTGCATCAATGGCAACCGTTACCGAACCATCCGTACTTTGAAAACATGCGGGCACGCTGGTCGCCGCATAAACAGGGAATTTGGTTGGCGGCAGCTGCCCAACGTTATAAGGTTTACTGGTGGCCGCGCAGCCAAAGCTATTGGATGCCGTAAGGGTGTAGGTACCCGGCGCTACGTTTTGCAGATCGGCCGCCGTACCCACTACTTTGTTATTTGCATCCAGCCATTGGTATTGCGTAGCCCCGCTCACCGCTATGCCGGTTACCGATCCGTTGTTATTATTACAACTGGCTACTGCCGGCTGCGCTTTCGACTCATCCATGGTGATACCGTTGGTTTCGGGTATGGTTAAATCGGTGGTATAAACCGGGCCGCACTGGCTGTCGTCGGTTACTTCGAGCTTATAAGCTCCGGTCGGTTGGTTAAGCAAATCCAGGGATGTACCAACGGTTTGCTGCTGGCTGTTTAACCAGGTGTATTTTAGCGTACCCGTTCCGGTAGCTGTTATACCAGTTATCGAGCCGGTTGATTGCCCGCAGTTGGTGGATTGTTTGATGGCGTTGGATTGATCGATGTTGGGGCCGGATACGTTTTTGAGATCGAACGGGCCATAAATTTGAGAACAGGTACTGTCGGCACTTTTTATTTGCAGATAATAACTGCCGGCCGAAACATTGGGCAAATCCATGGTGTACGCCAGCGGTTTACCGTTTATATCCTGCCAAATGAGGTACGGCGCCCCGGGATCGTTATCAATAATATTCAGGCCTGTTATGGAGCCTGTCTTATTGCCGCAGGATGGTTCAGTTCTTTTTATAGCTGAGGTATCAAGCAGAAATTTGTTTTGAATTTGATAATATGAAGTTGAGTCGGCGCAACTGCCGTTGCTGGCTACTAATTTATATTTTCCAATTTTAACATTTAGTAAATCGGGGTTTGTCCCAACGAGTTTACCCGTAGAATCCTCCCATTTAAGATTTTGGGCGCTTTGCGGAACAGCGCCCTTTATTGAACCAAACCCATTGCCGCAGGCATTGATTATAGTAACGTTATCTGTGTTAATACTGGTTTGGGTAAAATCAGATGTGTTTAGGCCGAGTGTGGCGGATGCAATGACTGTCCCGGTAACGTTGCCATTATATTGCCAGTTACCATTGGCATCTGCCGTGGTAGATGCAAAATATGTCTGCGGCGAACATGTTCCACATTTGTCACTGTAAAATAGCTCGATGCTTGAATTTGGAGTGGCAGAACCAGTAACGGAATTAGCCGAAATATTTAAAATATTAATCACCGGGAACGGGAATTCAAAATCAGAGTTGTTGTTGCCGCCATGCATTGGCTGTGCATCAATAGTGCAGTAAAAACTATTTTTATTGACTGTTACATTGCTGAACGGCCAGATGGAAACAGGGTTACAATTGGTTATATAGTTAGCATCCGCAGTGTTGATGCTTCCAATGGCTGCCTGGCTTGCACCGTATATAAAAATACCACCGGTTTTAAAGCTTTTTGTCAGCGTTTTATCAGTACCTATATAATTCCTCAGCATATAAAGAGGCCGGCCATTGTTGCCTATAAAAATCGCAGTGTTTTGCGGGGCTACGATTACGTTGTCGGCAATGGTACAATTATTTTTACCATCGGGGTCAACAGTTGTTAAATATAACCCTGTCGATGCGGCGATTTCGTTTTGGACCAGGTAATCAACACCTATCTTGTTATTTTGTATTTTTATAAAGGCGGGGTTGGATACGTAGTAATCAGATGGATCGGTAGAATCATAACTATTATCCTGGCCGATGGCAACACCATCTGCGAAGAGATTTCCTTCAGCGGCCGTTCCGCCGATGGTTATATTGCCGATTATAAAGCTTAGGGAAACAGAGCCAACCTGGTTTATCGATTGCGTTTCACCATCAGCATCCAAACCAAATATATTGTCTTTTAATGTCAGGTTTTCAAAATATTCAAACTCATTAACGGGTTGGTTAACAATCAGGGAATTAAGAAAACCATTGATCACATTGCCCTTTCCCGCGGCCCCGACGGTGACGTTTATATCATTGCGTAACCCAATACCTGTCCAAAAGTATAATAGGTTTGATTTGGTAACGTCGGTAAGGAATTTTATATACAAACCGTAAATGGCAACATCATGTTTGTTGGCAACATACAGTACCGAAATCGTTTGTTCAACCGGCGCTTGAACAAATAACGCCACATGGGCGTCGCTTACACCAAACTTTGCTCCTGGTTGAGTGGATCCATCGATCACCAAATTTGAGCTGACATCCGGCAATTGCGAAAACAGTGTGATGGTGCGTCCAGCTTGACTTACATCAGGCAGATTAAAATAGATATAGTTAGTAACGGAGCTGTCGGCAGCCGCCGCCTGCGTCAAAGCATCCCTTAACGTCCCCGGCCCGGAGTCCGCATTGCTGGTCACTGTAAATACCGTAGAAAACGCGTTTAGGCTGATGAAGAGAAGTACGAAAAAAAGTAAAGGTTTTTTATACCACATTATCCGGGGGCAACATTCGCTAAAAATACATTTTTTCCGTGTAAATGCATTGTCAATATAAGGTTAACAATTGTTAGTCACCCGCTAAAAACATACCTTTGCAGCAAAATTTGAGGGACACAATTTCATGAAGCTGGACATCGATTACCAGGAAAAATTTCAGTCGCGGCATATCGCGCCAAACCCGGCGGATACCGTGCAAATGTTGAAGACGATAGGTGTAGATTCGCTGGATCAGCTGATCGATCAAACCATTCCAAAACAGATCAGGCTAAAAACGCCGCTTAACCTGCCGCCCGCAAAAAGCGAGTATGATTACCTGGCTGCGCTAAAACAAACATCGTTAAACAACAAGGTTTTCAAGTCGTTTATCGGCCAGGGCTATTATGATGTAATTGTCCCGGGCGTTATTCAGCGTAATATTTTGGAGAACCCGGGATGGTATACCCAATATACACCTTACCAGGCTGAAATAGCACAGGGGCGCTTACAGGCTTTGCTGAATTTCCAGACGATGGTGATCGACCTCACCGGCATGGAAATAGCTAATGCATCCCTGCTGGACGAAGGCACAGCCGCCGCCGAGGCCATGTTTATGCAATACAGCCTGCGTAAAAAACAAAGCGCCAATGTTTTTTTTGTTTCGGAAGAACTGTTCCCGCAAACTATTGATATTTTAAAAACCCGCGCACAGCCATACGGCATCGAGTTGCAGATCGGCAGCCATCAATCGGTTGATCTGAATGAAGGCATGTTTGGTGCGATCATTCAATACCCGGCCGGCAATGGCGCGGTTTACGATTATACGGCATTTGCTGCCGCAGCCCATGAAAAAGGGATTAAGCTGACGGTTGTTGCCGATATCATGAGCCTGGCCCTTTTAACGCCGCCGGGCGAGTGGGGCGCCGACGTGGTGGTTGGCTGCACCCAGCGGTTTGGCGTACCGATGGGCTTTGGCGGGCCGCACGCTGCGTTTTTTGCAACTAAGGAAGAATACAAACGCTCGATACCCGGCCGCATCATTGGCGTAACTATTGACAGCGCCGGTAATTATGCCCTGCGTATGGCGCTGCAAACCCGCGAGCAGCATATCCGCAGGGATAAAGCTACCTCCAACATTTGCACTGCACAGGCACTGCTGGCCATAATGGCTGGCATGTATGCCGTTTACCACGGCCCAAAGGGTGTAAAATTGATCGCTGAGCGGATTCACGGCCTGGCGGTTTTGCTTTCTGAGTCGTTAGGGCAGCTTGGGTTTAAACAACTGAACGAAGCTTATTTTGATACGCTAAAATTTGATCTGGGCGCTTTAGCCGGCCCTATCCATGCAGAAGCACTCAACAACGAAATGAACTTCCACTATAAAGGCTCGGAAGTGACCATTTCGATCGATGAAACTACTTCGCCTGAAGATATTAAAACCATCGTTCGCTTTTTTGCCAGGGTAAAAGGCAAATCATTGAATGATGTTGATTTTGACGGGTTGAAACAAAATATAAAAACAGTTATACCTGCTGACCTGCAGCGCAAGTCAGCCTACTTGACCCATGCGCTGTTTAACGCGCACCATTCGGAGCACGAAATGCTGCGGTACATCAAATCGCTGGAAGCAAAAGATCTTTCGCTTTGCCACTCGATGATCGCCTTAGGCTCGTGCACCATGAAGCTGAATGCTACTTCCGAAATGGTACCGGTAACCTGGGCTCATTTCAGTAAAATGCACCCCTTCGCCCCTACCGACCAGGTGGGCGGCTACATGCAGGTATTTGACGAGCTGAATAACTGGCTGTGCGAGATCACGGGTTTTGCGGCCATGAGCCTGCAGCCCAATGCCGGCGCCCAGGGCGAGTATGCCGGGCTGATGGTGATCCGCGCCTATCACCAGGATCGTGGCGAAGGCCACCGTAATATCGCGCTGATCCCTTCATCTGCCCACGGCACTAACCCGGCATCGGCAGCGATGGCCGGGATGAAAATTGTGGTGGTAAAATGCGACGAACATGGCAACATCGACGTGGCCGACCTGAAAGCAAAAGCCGAACAATATAAAAATGAGCTTTCGGCCCTGATGGTAACTTACCCATCAACTCACGGCGTTTTCGAGGAATCTATCATCGAGGTGTGCCAAATTATTCACGAAAACGGCGGCCAGGTATATATGGACGGCGCCAACATGAACGCACAGGTAGGCTTAACCAGTCCGGCCAATATCGGCGCGGACGTTTGCCACCTTAATTTGCATAAAACTTTCTGTATCCCGCATGGCGGCGGCGGCCCCGGCATGGGCCCTATCGGCGTTGCTAAACACCTTGTTCCTTATTTACCGGGGCATGCGGTAGTGGATATCGACCAAGGCAAATCCATCCACGCGGTATCATCAGCGCCCTGGGGCTCGGCTTCTATCCTGATCATCTCGCACGCTTACATCGCCATGATGGGCGGGGACGGCCTTACCGATGCCACACGGTATGCTATTTTGAACGCGAATTATATCAAAACCAGGTTACAGCATCACTATCCCGTTTTGTATACCGGTGTGCATGGTCGCTGCGCGCACGAAATGATTTTGGATTGCCGCGCGTTTAAAAACTTTGGTATCGAAGTAACCGATATTGCCAAGCGCCTGATGGATTACGGTTTCCATGCGCCAACCGTGTCGTTTCCAGTGGCTGGGACGGTGATGGTTGAGCCGACGGAATCAGAACCCAAACATGAGCTCGACCGTTTTTGCGATGCGATGATCTCCATTCGTCACGAGATCGATAACGTGGAAAAAGGCATCTCGGACAAAACAGACAACCCGCTTAAAAATGCGCCGCATACGGCGGCCGTAATTACAGCAAATGAGTGGGAACATTCGTACACCCGCCAAAAAGCTGCATATCCGCTGCCTTATGTGGCATCGTTCAAATTCTGGCCTTCGGTTGGGCGCGTGAACGATACCTATGGAGACAGGACGCTGATATGCTCGTGCCCGCCGCTGACCGATTACGAGTTTGAAGAAAGCGAAGTGACTACGCCGGAGTATGGTACTTGAAAATGATGTGCGGATGTGCGGATGTGCGGATGTGCGGATGTGCGGATGTGCGGATGTGCGGATGTGCGGATGTGCGGATTAATAAATTTCGTTGAAATTTGAAGACACACTATTTCCAAAGGGAAATGCATTAATACATAAAATAATTTGCACATCTGCAAATTTGCATATCTGCACATCAAAATATGATCGCTGAAACGCCCGATACACCTTACTATGCAGTAATATTTACCTCACTCAGAACCGAAGGCGATAATGGCTACAGCGCTATGGCCGATGAAATGGACGAGCTGGCTAAACAACAGCCGGGATATTTAGGTATCGAGTCGGCAAGGGATGGATTGGGAATCACCGTTTCCTACTGGCGCTCGTTGGACGACATCAAAAATTGGAAAGCCAATGAGCGGCATCTTTTCGCCCAAAAAACCGGGCGCGAGAACTGGTATGCGCATTATAAAGTAAGGGTATGTAAAGTGGAGCGGGATTATGGGTTTTGAGTGGATAAAAGCTAAACGATCCTCCAAGCTGACACTATTTTAACAGCAATATGCAATTGGCTGGTTATTAGTTAGATACCGTTTTTGAAGTTTACAAAAATATGTAAGTATTTGAAAATCAATACCATATATAAAACCACCGGGGTGTTGTTGCGAAATGGACAAGCAAATGGACAAATTTCCGACTTTTTCGCTGCCGCCAGTAATTTCGTGCCTCATAGGGCCTGTTGCAAACTACTCCGGGTCGGGCGGCGGCATGGTAATGCTTCTTGCCGGCAATATGCAATTAACTGATTATTAGTTAGATACCGCATTTGAAATTTATCAAAATATGTAAACATTTGAAAACCAATGCTATACATACAACCACCTGGGTGTTGTTGGCGAAATGGACAAGCAAATGGACAGCTTTTCCGATTTTCTCCCCGCCACCAGTAATTTCGTGGCCACGCAGCGTCTGCTGCATTAGTTGAACGGGATGAATTTCCTTAACTAAATGACACCTTAGACGCGGGTATCGGCCCTCTGCAATACCTTTGAACCATTTTTTCACCGCCAAAATTCCTCAACTCACCGACTCGTTTTGCCCGCTAACCTATTTACGGTTGCTGTTTTTTAAATCCGCCCTAATTTTACATCAGCAAACAAAAAGGAAACAATAAAAACTGATTTAAAATGGATGCTTATCAAAACAGTGATTACGGATTTGCAGGGATGACGATGGACGAGTACAGTTTCCTGCACCACGCTTCGGCAGGGTTAAGCCAAAACCAAACGCAAACATTTATGCTGGTTTACAACAGCCGCCGCAAAAACCCGAATGACATTTTATTAGCTACCTTATTAGGTTTTTTAGGGCTTGCCGGCGTACAGCGCTTTATGACAAAGCATTATATTTTAGGTTTTCTATATTTAATTACCGGCGGTTTTTTAGGCATCGGCACCCTTGTAGATATGCTTTGGTACAAAAGCATCGCCAACGATTATAACCGGCACCTGGCTTATGAGTGTTACCATATTGCAAGGGCCACCAATTAAGGGTATTCAGCAACTCCATCATATATTACGAAAAAATCCACCTTGTGCTTCAGGTGGATTTTTTTATGAGCTAAAAGCTAAAAGCAAAAAGCAAAAAGCAAAAAAGCTGGTACATAAAAGCTTGGGCGAAGCAATAATCAGCTTTCTGCTTTGGTCTTTTCGCTTTCAGCTACTTCCCCATGGATTTTTCCCTGATCGCCTTAAATTCCGATCCCTTTTTCCAGCCTGGAAAAGTGGACTCATTGGCCAGTTTATCGCCGACTTTAAACAGGAGGTTAGCAACTTCGGCCATGCCATCGGCATCCATGTTTGCTGAATAATTATCTGATGGCTGGTGATAATGGTTGTCGCCGTAATCTTTTTGCCTGGCTTTGCCCCAGGCTTCGCCATGCGCGGTGCTTTCGGCTCCGTTGTTGATATCCAGCGCGGGTACGCCAACTTTTGCAAAATTAAAGTGGTCGGATCGGTAATAGCCGCCGGCGCCAGGGTTTTTATCTCCCGTTACTTTTTTACCATCCTGTTTGGCAAAATCTGCGACATAGTCCTCCAGCTCATTCTGGCCTTTACCAGTTACCGAAAAATCATTGGTCTCTCCGTAATCGCCTAAGGCATCCATATTCAAATCAGCAACGGTATTATGGAGCGGAAAAACAGGGTGTGTGGCGTAATACTCCGAACCGAGCAGGCCTTGCTCCTCCGCCGTTACAGCCAAAAATATAATGGATCGTTCGGGCCGTTCTTTTAGTTCTGCAAACCGGCGTGCTTCGCTTAAAATTGCGGCCACGCCGCTGGCGTTATCCACCGCGCCGTTATAAATGCTGTCGCCTTTGGCGTCGGGTTTTCCTACGCCCAGGTGGTCCCAATGGGCCGTGTACAAAATGCATTCATCAGGTCGTTTGCTGCCTTTCAGCATCGCGATAACATTATGCGAGGTGGAGTATTTGAGTTTGTTGTTGATGGTGATCGTTGCGCCCATATTTAAGGGGATGGCTTTAAAATCCCTTTTCCTGGCAATGGCCCGGAAATCACCGGTGATGCCTGCGGCGGCAAATATCTTTTTCGCTGCATCCTCGGTAATCCAACCTTCCAGTTTGCACCGCGATAAATGTTTGTCGCTTTGCTGCAGGTATAATTTGGCGCCGGTAAAGCTGTTGGATACCACGCTCCATGGGTAGCTGGCAGGCTCGGTTTGGTGAACGATGATCACCCCGGCGGCGCCTTGCCTGGCGGCTTCCTCGTATTTGTAGGTCCAGCGGCCATAATAGGTCATAGTATCGCCTTTAAACAACTTACTATCGCCCGATTTAAAGCCGGGGTCGTTAACCAGCACAATCACCGTTTTGCCTTTTACATCCAACCCTGCATAATCATTCCAATGATATTCCGGCGCGACAACGCCATAACCTGCAAAAACGAGCGGCGAATTATTTAGCTGAACCCCAGGCAATTCCTGCCGGGTCGACGCCACAAAATCGGTTAAATAGTTCAGGGTAATATTAGTTTTGCCGCCCGATATAGACAAGCCGGCTGCGGGCATACTGGTAACTTCAACCATGGGCACCTCCTGGAAATAGCTTCCATTGTTACCTGGGGCGAGTTCCATTTTCTTAAATTCTGATGAAATATACCTGATAGCTTTTGTTTCGCCCGCAGTAAAAGGCTTGCGGCCCTGCAGTGAATCGTCAGCTAAAACAGCAATATGGCTTTTTATCTCGTCACCGGTTATTGGATTGCCCTGGTTGTTGTTTTTGCAGGCGGCCAAAGCAATTATTACGATAAAAATCGAGAGGCAGGTGCGAATGGTATACATATGGTTCATTTTGCCAAATTAATAAAAATCAGGCATCTCAGTCAATGGTCTGCCGAACGAAACCGAACACAAGGTGTATCAAAATGATGCAAAATCAACGCCACACAAAATAGGTTGCATTGATAATCAAATAGTTAGTCAACGGCACAAGGTTTGAGATTTGACCATGTAATAAGGAGGTTACAATGGCACAACGGAAACAGCTCGAACGCCGCACATTTTTGCAGGATCGTTTTGAAATATTAATTAAACGTCAAAAAAGCGGGGAAGCAACTTTTAATGAGCTGACCGAACTGGATGAAATTGTAAACCGCGACCCGGAGATCCGGGAAAAAGTGATCAGGGAAAGCATGCTCATGCAGGATGTTAATGATGCCGGTGATTTACCCGCCGGTCCTGAAAGCCAGAATGCTCTTCAATCTCGTCCTCCCGCCCGGCAGAATATTTTAACCCGGATCAAAGCATTTTTAAGCCGGGTATTTCTTGCAAAAACCCTGGCGACTAAACAAAGGCTTACTGCTCTTCGTGCGGGTCAGTTGATGATGGTGTAAACCGCTCAATTTTCTTGTCGGTTGTCTGTATCTTTCTTTCCGTTTTAAAAATTCCGGGAGTGTCGATTGAAAATGATTTGATTAATAAGAAACCTGCATTTAACAAAAAGCTAAATTTTTTGGAGTTAAATATCGAAAAGCCCGGGCGGCCAATCTCTATATATTTTAAAAAAATCGTTAAGCTGCACGCAAGCGATTTTAAAATTTTGATAAAAAATCAGCGGTTTCGCGAAGAATTTTTTATTTTCCTAAATAACAAAGCTGTTACAAATCTTTTAAAGTCTTTTTTTTTGCTCCCCTGGGCATAGAAACTCCTCAAAAAAAATGTCTTTTTTCATTAAAAATTAATCTTTAATTAATTTAATGTTTTAAAACAGCTGTTTTGGGGCCTATTTCCCATTAGGATATTAAAATAACGTTAAATTTTTATTTTATTACTTATTGATTAATAAGTACTTGACAAAATGAATTTTACCCTATATATTTAAATGTCCCAATTAATTTAAATGATACGTACCCGTTCAAAGAAGGTAATCCTGGTTGCATCCGAGATTTTCCCAGAGCAGCTAATACGTGGTTATTCCAACGTAAGACACGTTGGCGTATTAGGCGGCCTTTTCCCCGCGATATTTGAGTTCAATCCGGATCTGATCATACTTGATCATGACTTTGTTGGATCGAAAGAAATGGAGAAAACGCTGCGGCGTATTAGCGCCAACAAGTTTTACAATAAGATACGTATTCACTGCTTTAAGGCTCAGCGCAGCGAAAAAACGGACAGCCTGCTTAAGGTACTGGGTGTTGACCTTTTTACTTACCGTGAGGACCTGCTAAAGGAACAAAAACCACATGGCGTTTTAAGTTCCGTCCATTCCATCATCGACCATTCAATTATAGCGCTGACAGCCAGTGTTTCAAATTAATCAGCTTTAGCTTATCAAATCAAACTTAGTATAGGGAACCAGTACTTCAGGGATTTTTATGCCGTCTTCGGTTTGATTGTTTTCCAGCAGCGTAGCCACAATACGCGGCAGCGCCAGGGCGCTTCCGTTTAAGGTATGGGCCAGTTGGGTTTTACCTTCAGCATTCCTGAAACGCAATTTCAGCCGGTTACTTTGAAAAGTCTCGAAGTTTGACACGGATGAAACTTCCAGCCAGCGTTGCTGTGCGGCGCTCCAGGTTTCCATATCGTAAGTAAGCGCGGAAGCAAAACCCATGTCTCCGCCGCATAAACGCAGCACACGATAGGGCAACCCTAATTTTTGAAGCAAACCCTGTACATGCTGGCTCATTTGCTCCAGCACTTCGTATGATTTGTCGGGATGGGCTACCTGCACAATCTCTACTTTATCAAACTGGTGCAATCGGTTCAGCCCGCGTACATGGGCGCCGTAGGAGCCCGCTTCCCTGCGGAAACAGGGTGTGTGCCCGCAATGTTTCACCGGCAACTCATCGACCTTTAAGATCACATCGCGATAGATATTGGTAACCGGCACTTCAGCCGTAGGGATGAGGTAAAAATTATCAAGCCCGACAAAATACATTTGGCCTTCCTTGTCGGGTAGCTGGCCGGTGCCAAAGGCAGACGCCTCGTTAACCATCAGCGGCACGCTAACTTCGCTGTAGCCTGCCTTCTCGGCCTCGTCAATAAAATAATTGATCAATGCGCGCTGCAGCTTAGCTCCTTTGTTTTTGTAAACGGGGAAACCCGCGCCCGTAATTTTAACGCCCAGCTCAAAGTCGATCAGGTTATATTTAGCAGCCAGCTCCCAATGGGGCAGGGCATTTGCCGGGAGGTTTGGTTTCTCGCCATTTTCAAGAACTACTTCGTTGTCTTCGGGCGTCAACCCTTTTGGAACGGAGCTATGCGGCAGATTTGGCAGCAGTACCAGCTTTTGCTGCAGTTCCGCCTCAATCGCCGCCAGTTTATCGCCCAGCTGTTTTATTTCTTCCTTCCAGGCGCCGGTTTTTGCTTTGATGCTTTCGGCCTCTTCCTTATTACCGGTACGCATCAGTTCGCCAATTTTTTTTGCAGCAGCATTTGATTCCGCCGAAACACCATCCAAATTGTTTTGAGTTTTACGGCGGCTCTCATCCAGGCCGATCACCTCGTCAACCAATTCAGGCTGTTTAAAATTTTTTACAGCCAAACGTTCCAAAACCTGTTCCCTGTTCTCGCGGATATAACTAACTTGCAGCATTATTTTATTTTTTGGCAAAGATATGATTAGTTCATAGTTCATAGTTCATAGTTCATGGCTTTTTGTGCAATGGCCTGACTAATGAACAAAGGAATTTCGGCTATGGACCATGAACAATGAACTATGAACCAAAAAGGAAAACTCTATTTAGTCCCCACCCCTATCGGCAATTTGGAAGACATGACTTTCAGGGCTGTACGCATTTTAAAAGAGGCCGATATTATCCTGGCCGAAGATACCCGCACTTCCGCCCCGCTGTTAAAGCATTTCGATATTCATCAAAAGGTTTATGCGCACCATCAGCATAACGAACATCAATCGTCCAATGAAATCGTCAGGTTTTTAAAAGATGGCAAAAAAATAGCGCTGATATCCGATGCCGGAACACCGGCTATCTCCGATCCCGGGTTTTACCTGGTACGCGAAGCATTAAAAAATGGCATCGACATAGAATGTCTGCCCGGGGCTACTGCTTTTGTTCCGGCCCTGGTAAATTCAGGCTTTCCAACTGACCGGTTTTGTTTTGAGGGATTTTTACCGGCAAAAAAAGGCCGCCAAACACGGTACAAGGCCCTGGCGACGGAAGAACGCACCATTATACTTTATGAGTCGCCACATCGTTTGTTAAAAACGCTGGATGAAATGGCGGAATATTTTGGGGCGGAAAGGCAAATATCTGTTTCACGCGAACTGACCAAAATGTTTGAAGAAACGGTGCGCGGAACCGTGGCGGAGGTAAAAGCCTATTTTGAGACGCACCCGTTAAAGGGTGAATTTGTGATCTGTGTCGGCGGAGTTTAAATTAAATTTTTGATCGGGACGACTATGGAAACTTATTTAAACAGCGTGATCAGGCGGTTTGAATACTACAAAACGCTTGGCGAAAAGACATTCGAACAGGTTGGTGACGATGGCCTGTTTTGGCAATATAATAGTGAAAGCAACAGTATAGCGATGATCGTACAGCACCTTGCAGGGAATATGCTTTCGCGATGGACGGATTTTTTAACCAGCGATGGCGAAAAAAGCTCGCGCAACCGGGATGCTGAATTTGAGCCGGTGATTAACAGCCGGGCAGAACTGCTTGAAAAATGGAATGAAGGCTGGAGTTGCATGCTGAATGCACTTACGTCAATAACCGGGAGCGATTGGAACAAAACCATTTATATTCGCAACGAGGCGCATAGCGTGGTTGACGCAATAAACAGGCAACTGGCCCATGTGCCTTATCATGTTGGCCAAATCGTATTTATCGGTAAGATGATTGCCGGCGAAAAGTGGCGTTCGCTTTCAATACCGAAAGGGCAATCCGAATCCTTTAATCAAAAAATGTCCGCAAATCATCCAAAATAGTTTCCTTTACCAATAATGAAGAAAAATATTCTCTTATCCCTTTTCTCCGGCTTGTTACTTTGGATAGCCTGGCCGCCAACCCATTATACTACTTTCCTGCTTTTTGTTGGTTTTGTGCCGATGCTGATCGCTATTGAAAATATCATCAATTCCGACCTGAAGAAGAAGGGGAAGAAAATATTTGCGACTGCTTTTATCGGTTTTTTTGTTTGGAACACGCTTAGTGTATTTTGGGTATACAATGCATTAAAAATGATCGGGGATATCGTCGCCATCCCGGTTTCATTTATTCCCTATTCACTTGGGCCCCTGCTGATGGCGACGGCCTGCTGGCTATACTACCGGCTACGGTTAAAAATACCGCGCGGATGGAGCCTGTTTGGGCTTGTTTGCTTTTGGATCGGATACGAATACCTGCACCAAAGCTGGGACCTGGACTTTCCCTGGATGACACTGGGCAACGGGTTTGCTGTTTCGCACCAATGGGTGCAATGGTACTCGTACACCGGCGTTTATGGCGGCACTGTTTGGATATGGACGTTAAATATATTAGCGTTTTTGATCTACACAAATTTAAGAGAGGGTAAAAACCAACTGCGTCGTTTAAAATTGCTTTCTGCCTTCGTTGTCCTGCTGATTGTGCCGCTTAGCTTTTCCCTGTACACTTATTATAGCTACCGGGAACAAAATAATCCGTCCAACATTGTGGTGGTGCAACCCAATATCGATCCCTACGCAAAAGAAAACTCGATGCCGGCACAGGTGCAATTGGGTATCTTAATGCATCTTTCCGACTCACTCGGGCAAAAAAATACCGAATTTTTTATCTGGCCCGAAACGGCGATCCCGGATGAAATGAATGAGGATAATATCCGTACTAACCCCTACTTTTTACAGGCACAGCATTTTTTAAATAAATACAAAAACGGCAACCTGCTAACCGGGGCCGAGACCTACAAGGTCTACGATACGCAGAAGACCACAACAGCCACCTATGACCCGCAGGGGAAATTTTATGCTGACAGTTTTAACGCCGCACTGAACATCGAAAACTCCGCGGAAGTACAATTTTATCATAAGTCAAAACTGGTACCGGGGGCTGAGGCCATGCCATTTGGGTCGGCATTGTCGTT
Source organism: Bacteroidota bacterium (assembly GCA_013285685.1). Lineage (GTDB taxonomy): Bacteria > Bacteroidota > Bacteroidia > Sphingobacteriales > Sphingobacteriaceae > Mucilaginibacter. The sequence goes on along the minus strand of JABDHD010000050.1, from coordinate 8,009 downwards.
TATGAAGCCCATCTTCGCACATTTAGGCGGGGCAACCGGCGGATATGGCACTCAAAAAGACCCCGGTGTATTTTATTCACAAGGCGGCATTGGGGTGGCGCCCGTCATTTGTTACGAAACGATTTGGGGCGAATGGATAGCGACCTCTGTTCACGAAGGGGCGCAGTTTATTGCGATTATTACCAACGACGGCTGGTGGGAAGACACGCCCGGCAAAGACCAGCACCTTGAATATGCCAAACTGCGTGCCATTGAAACCCGCCGCTGGGTGTGCCAATCGGCCAATACGGGTATTTCAGCATTTATCAACCAGCGCGGCGATTTAGTGCAACAAACCAAATGGTGGACCAGAACAGCCATTAAGCAAAATATCAATCTGAATTCAGACCTGACTTTTTACGTGCTGCATGGGGATTATATTGCAAAAGCCGGAAGCTTGCTGGCGCTGTTGGGTATTGTGTTTATTTTGATAAGGATGATAAAAAAGTAACGGTATTAAATTATGCCCAAAGCTAAATCGCCTATTATCGGAAAGTATATTGATCCATTAGTAGACTTCGCATTTAAAAAGATATTTGGTAGTGAGCCTAACAAAGACTTACTTATAGCCTTTTTGAACGAGGTATTCAGAGGTCGTAAATTTATCGTTGACCTCGTTTATAATAAAAACGAATACCCAGGCGACTTAAAGGATGAAGGTGCAGCTATATTCGACCTGCTTTGCACCGGAGATAAGGGTGATCAGTTTTTGATAGAAGTACAAAGAGGAAAGCAAGGTCTTTTTAAAGAAAGAGCTTTGTTTTATACCTCCCGGCTGATTAGTGATCAGGCTCCTAAAGGCAATCGAAGCGCATGGGCCTATAATATTACTGAAGTATATTTGATTGCACTGCTGGAAGATTTTACGTTGGAAGGTACCCAAAAAATGGCCCACCTGCATGATATTTGCCTTTGCAACAGGGATACGGGTGAAATATTTTACGATAAACTGGGTTATACTTTTATTGAATTAAGTAAATTTGTAAAAGAAGATACGGAATTAGAATCGGAGCTGGACAAATGGCTCTATGTATTAAAAAATATGAGCCGGATGGATAAGATCCCGGTGTATTTGAGAAAACCCATATTTGAAAAGTTATTCACTATTGCAGAGTATACTAATTTGACCAAGGAGGAAAAAACCATGTACGATAGCAGTTTAAAATATAAATGGGACAATAAGAACGTGCTTGACTATGCCATTAAAGAGGCTAAACAGGAAGGTAAAGTTGAAGAAGCAAGAGCAATTGCCCGTGAATTTAAGAAAATGGGGATAAGTAATGAAGACATCGCAAAAGGCACGGGATTATCAATTGAAGAAATAGAGAAGCTATAGATCACCCTTACCACGGCGCTGATGTTTCCAATTCTTGACGCAGTGCGTCAAGAATTACGCTGAAACTCAAACATCTCCTTCGCGGGTCATAATAAATGCCATCAGATCATGTATCGGCTGCCTTATTATCTTGCCCAAATGAATACCGTTTTCCTCGCAAACCGCTTTTAGTTCGTCAGCAAATACATAGGCGATGGAGCCCACAAAATGACACTTGTACCGGTGGTACTGCGGGTATGATTTAACGTTAGTGTCGACAAACTCCTTTAAACCTGATTTAAGGAGTTTTTGAGCATAGTCACTTGCTCTTATTTCAAACAAAAACTTACTATAAGAGGCCAGGTAAGCATTAGGGTTAGCGGTTTGGTACACATTTTTTATTACCGTTTCTTTATCCAGGTGATACGCTTCATTAAATTTTTTACAGATATCAGCCGGCATCTTTCCGTACAAAAAATCTGTGATCAACGCTTTGCCAAACCAGGTGCCCGAGCCCTCGTCGCCTAAAACATAGCCCAGGCCATGCTGCCCGGCGTGTATATCTTCGCCATCGAAATAGGATATATTGGAGCCTGTTCCTAAAACACAACAAAAGCCCTTTTCGTGCCCGCAGGTAGCATATGCGCTGCCCAAAAGGTCGCTGTCGACACTGATATAAGATTTTGGGAACAACTGGCTAAGCGCATTGGAGACGATTTCATGCCTGTCGGGGCTGGAGCAGCCGGCGCCAAAAAAGTATATCTCTTTAATATCATTCCCATAGCCAATCATATCAACCGCCTGTTCCTGCAGTATTTTTACAATCTCTTTTTCGCCCAAAAAATATGGATTAAGCCCGGCTGTTCTGAATTGCTTTTGTTCGTCCTTTGAAACGCTAAGCAACCAGTCTGTTTTTGACGATCCGCTATCGGCTACCAGGATCATGGACAGAGTTCTTCGAGGGCTTTTTGAGTTAGAGGTTTATGAATGAACTGGGTAATATACTTGTTATCGGTAGATTTTCGCATGTCAAGCGGATCAAGCGAAGACGATAACATAAATATTTTGATGTTTCCCTTATCCAGGCTGCTGATCTGGTCGTATTCTTCCAAAAATTCAAAACCGCTCATCAGGGGCATCCGTACATCCAGGAAAATCACATCAGGTTTAATATTTCCGGCTGTTAATTCGGTTATTGCTTCAGTTGCCGAGCGTACAACAATTATCTTTTCGGCAAAGTTGCCACCCTCCAATATCTTGCGCGTTACAAAGTTGTCGATGTAATTGTCGTCTATTAGCAAGCAGGTTTTAAAGCAACTGGTCATTGGACTCCAAAAATAGGTTTTTCAGGCAATTTATGAAATTCTTTTAGTTAATAGTGAGGGCAAGCGCATTAAAATAGTTTTATGCTTATTAACGTTGGCCTTCAGGAACAGGTGCGGTTTAAAGAATAGTTTTTTTAACCACAAAGAACACGAAGGTTTCACAAAGACCACGAAGAAAAGCACTTTGCGATTTTCATTTTGTAATCTTATATGTTTGTTTTTTACCGCAAAGGAAAAAAACTACACTATAAACGTGGACTACTTTGCGAAGTCTTTGTACCCTCCTGTGTACTTGGTGGTAAAAACTATTGATTATAAAAGTAAAGCGTATCGACGATCTGCCAGGCAACGTTGATTTTACATTGTATTACATTTTTAGGAGTAAAAAAAATTCTAACTTGTACGCCAATAAAATCGCAAAATTTCAATCAAAATGCGGTCGATAAATTATTACATCGAAAACTGTTCACTTTCATGAAAACAATTAAGTTAGCCCCTGTTATTTTACTATTTTTATTTATTATGGATAGCAATTTCAGCCAGGCGGCAGGCACTGTAAAGATCAATTACACTGTGACTTTTCCGGAAGCCCAGGCGCATTATGCCGATATTGAAATGGATGTTTCCGGTCTGCAGCAAAATTCGCTCATTTTAAAAATGCCGGTTTGGACACCAGGCTCCTACCTTGTCAGGGAGTTCTCTAAAAACATCGAATCGTTCAATGCATCAGCGAACGGCAAACAGTTGGCCGTATTAAAAACACGGAAAAACTGGTGGCGTATAAATACCAGAGGCCTGGCGGCAATTACCGTTAAATACCGGGTGTACTGCTTTGAAATATCAGTGCGCACCAGTTTTGTAGATGCCTCTCATGGTTTTTTGTCGACGACAGGCATTTTTATCTACCCGGATAAAATGCTTCATCAACCAGCTACCATTCACATCATACCTTACAAAGGATGGACAAAGGTATCAACCAGTTTAGACATGGTGAACAACGATCCTTTTACCCGGCATGCGCCCAATTATGATATCCTGTTCGACTCGCCGATTGAGGTTGGCAACCAGGATGTTTTTGGCTTTGATGCAGCGGGTGTAAAATATGAGGTTTGCATGGTTGGCGGGGGTAGCTATGATAAAGAAAAGCTTAAGGTGGATATGGCCAAAATAGTGCAGCAGGAAACGGCTGTCTTTGGCGAAAACCCAAATAAGCATTATGTTTTTATTGTGCACAACTATTTCAGGGGTGGCGGCGGCCTGGAGCATTTGAGCTCGACCACGCTGGGCGCGTCGCGCGATAATTATGCCACCGAGGCTGGTTACCGTAACTTTTTGAGCCTTGTGGCCCACGAGCATTTTCACCTGTGGAATGTAAAACGCCTGCGCCCCATAGCACTCGGGCCGTTTGACTATGATAATGAAAATTATACCACCAACCTGTGGATAGCCGAGGGGTTTACCGCGTACTATCAAAATTTGATACTCCGCCATGCCAATTTAACCACGCCGGAGATATTCCTGGGTAGCGTGGCCAATGAGATGAGTACTTTACAAAACACCCCGGGCGAAAGAATTCAACCTTTGGCCGATGCCAGCTATGATGCCTGGATAAAAGCCTATCGCCCGAATGAAAATTCAGTCAACACAACAATCTCTTACTACGATAAAGGCGCTGAAGTTGCGACCCTGCTCGACCTGGAAATCATAAACGATTCAAAGGCCAAATACTCCCTCGACGATGTAATGCGTTATATGTACGATACCTATTATAAGCTAAAAAAACGCGGTTATACCGACGCGGAGTTTAAGCAGGGCCTCGAAAAATTTGCAGGCAAAAAGCTGGACGATTTTTATAAAGATTATGTTTATGGGTTAACGCCGATAGACTACGGCAAATACCTTGCTTATGCGGGCTATAAAATTACCGACGAGTTGGCCAACAGTAATGACCCATCCCTGGGGATAACGCTAAACACCAGCAGCGGAAAGAAAATAGTAACGAGTGTATTGCGTGGCAGCGCCGGCTGGATAGACGGCATAAACGTGAACGATGAGATAATATCGGTTGACGGAGCGATTACCGATGTCGCATCTATGCTTAGCGGAAAGAAACCGGGCGATAAGGTGAGTGTGGCCGTTATGCGTGATAATTTGCCGCTTACCTTAACGGTTACATTGCTGCGTAACCCTAAGGTGACCTATAAAGTGGAGGAACTACCCTCGCCAACTGCGGCACAGTTGACTGTCAGAAAAAAATGGCTGGGGTTGTGAGTGGTCATTGGTCATTGGTCATTAGTCATTGGTCATTGGTCATTAGTGCCTGGTGAGTTGGGATGGAGAAAGTCAACTGTTCACCAACCTTTTCGCCAATAACCAATGACAATTCCCTAAAACAATACAGGTGGTTTTGCTATTTATAGAATAGCTATAGAATAGTAACGAAACACATCTGCCATGAATTCAATATTGTATATCATTGCTGTCATTCTTGTAATTGGATGGGCAATAGGGTTTTTCTTTATGAGCCTGGGCGCTTTGATCCACGTCTTACTGGTGATTGCGGTGATCGCATTACTGTTGGGGTTAATCAGGCGGCCGACGGCGATATAAGGATTTGCACAGATTTAACACCAATCCCGGTAGTTTACCTGCCGGGATTTTTTGGGCTTTATTTTTTTAGTAATTCCAGGGCTTTTTGCAGATCTGCTTTGTTGCGTGTAAGGCTTTTCCAGGGATCGTCAAGCTTTTCCACCCTGTCTTTCATATTAAAAATAGTATAATCCGAAAGCTTCAGGTCGTAGGTTACCTCGTTCCAATGAAGCGGGGCTGAAACAGTAGCGCCGGGCTTTGGCCGGACGGAATACGGGCAGGCGACCGTTTGGCCGCGCCGGTTCTGCAAAAAATCGATGTAGATCTTGTTCTTACGTTTGGCCGGGACTCTTTCAACGCTGGTGGTATCGGGTAGCTCATCATGGATAAGGATGGCGGTGTACTCCGCAAACATTCGCACAAAATCGTAATCATACCCGGCTCCCAAATAACAATAAATGTGCAGCCCTTTAGAACCTGATGTTTTTATAAAACATTCCAGTTTCATCCGCTCAAAAACTTCTCTCGTCTTTAAAGCAGCATCAACCGCCTGGCTAAACGGCACGTCGTGCGGATCGAGGTCGATCACTACATAATCGGGATTTTCGGGCGTTTTGTACGAACTTAACCAGGGGTTTATTTCAATACAACCCAGGTTTGCCATATACAGCAGCGTGGCCTCATCGTTGCCAATGATATAGTGAATATCCTTATCGTTGCTATCCGAATGAAGTGCTTGAGTCTTTATAAAATCGGGCAGGTGGCTGGCATCCACATCTTTTTGAAAGAAGCCCGGATCACTGGTCCCGTTTGGCTGGCGGCGCATCGAAATGGGCTTATCCTGCAGGTAAGGAACTATCCACGCCGCCATATCCCGGTAGTAGTTAATCAACTGGCCCTTTGTTATTCCCTCCTCCTTCCAAAACACCTTATTCAGGTGGGTCATTTTTAATTGATTACCGCCGACGGTTATGATCTCCTCGTCAGCCAATTGTTTATCCGGTGTTTCCATAACCACTTGTTTTGAGTCTTTATCCTTCCGCAGCCCTTTGAATACCGGGTGGCGCAAATGTTTGTCTGCCGTCCATTCCGAATACCATACCTCGCAAACTAATTTCGGTTCAATCCAGGTAATCTTAGTGGCGCGGCTTATCTTTTCGTCGAAAGGCTTTTTATCCGTCTCGAGCGGGTGCATTTTCGCGTACAGTTCTTCTATGCCCGCCTCGTCAAAACCCGTACCGCAATTGCCGATATATTGTATCTTCTCGCCTGGCTTAATGCCGAGGATGATCGAGCCGAAATGCTTTCTGGAACCCTCCGGAGCGGTGTATCCGCAGATAATGGCTTCCTGCGAGTTTTGCAATTTAAATTTTAGCCATCGGTCGCTTCGTTTGCCGCTGTTGTAAACGCTATTTCCGTCTTTGCCGATGATTCCTTCCCATCCTTCTTTTTTCGCCTTTGCAAGCAGATCAGCGCCTTTGCCAGCAACCTGCTCATTATAAATGATATCTGGCAGGTCAGCCGATTCCAAAAAAGCTTTCAAAAGCTGCTTTCGTTTTATCAACTCCATTCCGCGGAGATCGTTACCTTCCAGGTTCAGCAAGTCGAATACATAATATTTTAAGCTTAGTCCCTTTGTCTCGCCCTTATAATTCTGAATGTTTTGGAAGCTGCTTTTATGGGCGGTATCCTCTACCACCAGTTCTCCATCCAAAATAGCTTTTTTTGAAATTTTTTTTAGCTGATCAACGATCTTTGGATAATCGCGACTGAAATCGAGGTCGTTCCTCGAAATCAGCCTGGCTTTATTGCCTGTATATCCTATCGCGCGGTAGCCGTCCAGCTTGCGCTCATAAATCCAGTCCTTATCGTCAAAAACTTTGGCTTCCAGCTTTGCCATCATCGGCCGGTACGGCTTGCCTGTTTCAGCTTCTCCTCCATCGCCGTCTTCTATATCATCGTTTTGGTCCTGGCTTTTTTTTTCAGTCTTAATTTCCTTTACAGTTGGCAGCGACCTGGCATTACCCTCCTTGTTGTTCTTCATGGCCTTTATTTTGTCGGGCACCAAATTTTCGCTGTTAAAATCATCCACCGCATATTCATCCCGGTGTTTAATCAGCAGCCATGAGTTCTCTTCGGCGTTGTGCAGCTTTACCAGTGCGAACTCCCCTCTCAAAATATCGCCATTAAGTTTAAATTTCAGATTGCCTGATTTTAGCCCTTCACGCAGCGTTTTCACGTCATCTTTCCGGTCATCCGCCAATGATGTATAGGTTCCCTTGTCCCAAATTAACACTACGCCCGCGCCATAATTGCCGTTTGGTATAATGCCTTCAAAATCTTTGTAATTGTATGGATGATCCTCAACCATCATGGCCAGGCGCTTGTCTTCCGGGTTCATGGAGGGTCCTTTTGGGACGGCCCAACTTTTCAGCACGCCATCCAGTTCCAGTCTGAAATCATAATGCGGGTGCGAGGCATGATGCCGCTGTACCACAAATGCCAGCGTTTTGGTATGGCTCCTGCCACTTTTAGGTTCGCTGGTTTTTTTAAAGTCCCGCTTTTTAAAATAATCCAACAGGCTCATTTTATGCCCCCTTTTTGGTGTTCAAACTTTGCATCAATTGTTCATACAGGTCATCGCCGGTAGTTTTGCGCGGCTCATCTTCTTTACGGTAGCCCGTTTGCCCTGCGATTTCGCCTTGATGATCTTCAACAATTCGTCGCTGTATTCATCCTTA
>JABDHD010000049.1 GCA_013285685.1 Bacteroidota bacterium | reverse complement strand
TTCGGATGTTACCGGGGCGACATTAAAAAACCTGGCTTCGCTTAAATATTTGCGAAGCGTTTCCCTTGCCGGCGACAAACTTGATGCAAATGCGATAAAGCAAATTTCATCCTTAAAAAGTTTGACCAAAATAGCGCTATGGGACAGCGGCCTGACGGATGAACAAATTGCGGCGCTGCAAAAAGACCGCCCGCATGTAGATTTTATAAAAGGGTTTAAGGATGATGGCAAGCCGCTTAAACTGAACGATCCGCAGATAAAAAACACATCTTTTGTTTTTACAAAACCATTGTCGCTTGAGCTGAGCCACCCGATAAAGGGCGTTGAGATCCGTTATACCACAGACGGGAAAGATCCGGACAGCGTTAAATCGATGGTTTATACGCCGGGGATTATGATCAGCCAAAATACAAGCATAAAAGCCAGGGCCTATAAGCAGGGCTGGTATGGCAGCGACGTAGTGCAGGCCAATTTTTATAAAAGCATATATACGCCTGACAGCATAAGCTTTATTGCCGGTCCGAATGAAAGATATATGGCCGATGGCGCCAAAACGCTGATCGATAAAGACCTGGGCGGAACAAATTTTGGCAACGGCAAATGGATCGCCTCGCAAAAAGATTTGGCTGTTTATATGCAGTTTAATACCCCGGTTAAGCTGCACACCGTAACGCTGAACGTAATGCGGAATATCGGCGGCCAGATATTTTTACCCATAGCCATAGAGGTTTGGGGTGGGGCCGATGCTGCTCATATGAAGTTGCTGAGCACCGTAAAACCTGCCCCTCCGCAAAAAAACGATCCCTTCCTGGTAAAAGGAATGGATTGTAACCTGGCAGGGAATAAACCGCTTTCATGTTTAAAGATCATCGCAAAACCGATACAAAATCTACCCAAATGGGACCCTGTTAAAAAGCAGCCTGGCTGGGTATTTATGGATGAGATATTTTTGAATTAGTCCGGAAGTCGGAAAGTACGAAAGACGCTGCAAATCGATTTTAACACAGAGGTCACTGAGAAGGCACGGAGAACACGGAGAAGAATAATAATAAACTATTAAAGCTTTGCGACCTCTGTGTCTTCACTTTGTGCGCTCTGTGTTGAAATCTTGAGAAGCTGCAAATCGATTTTAACACAGAGCGCACTGAGAAGGCACGGAGAACACGGAGAAGAAAATATAATAAACTATTAAAGCTTTGTGGCCTCTGTGTCTTCACTTTGTGCGCTCTGTGTTGAAATCTTGAGAAGCTGCAAATCGATTTTAACACAGAGGTCACTGAGAAGGCGCGGAGAACACAAAGAAAAAATGGCAAACTATTAAGGCTTTGCGACCTCTGTGTCTTCACTTTGTGCGCTCTGTGTTGAAATCTTGAGACGCTGCAAATCGATTTTAACACAGAGCGCACTGAGAAGGCACGGAGAACACGGAGAAGAAAATATAATAAACCATTAAAGCTTTGTGGCCTCTGTGTCTTCACTTTGTGCGCTCTGTGTTGAAATCTTGAGAAGCTGCAAATCCATTTTAACACAGAGGTCACTGAGAAGGCGCGGAGAACACGGAGAAGAAATGGCAAACTATTAAGGCTTTGCGACCTCTGTGTCTTCTCCTTTGTGATCTCTGTGTTAAAATCTTGTATAGCTTTGTTATAACGATAATTTATGGAAACAAACACTTATGACGCCATCGTCATCGGCTCGGGCATCAGCGGAGGCTGGGCCGCAAAAGAACTATGCGACCTGGGGATAAAAACCCTTGTGCTGGAGCGCGGCCGCAATGTGGAGCATGTTAAGGATTACCCCACGGCGATGAAGGATCCCTGGGAATTTGAGCATCGGTTAAAAGAGCCTTTGAAAGTGATGGAGGAAAACCCCATCGTTGGCAAATGTTATGCTTTTGATGAAGCTACGCAGCACTTTTTTGTGAAAGACAAGGAGCACCCTTACATACAGGAAAAACCATTTGATTGGATACGCGGTTACCAGGTTGGCGGCAAGTCAATCACCTGGGGCCGGGCCTGCCAGCGCTGGAGCGATTTTGAATTTTCGGCGCCGCGGCGGTACGGTTATGCTATCGACTGGCCCATACGCTACGAAGATATCGCACCCTGGTATTCGCACGTGGAGAAATTTGCCGGTATTTGCGGCGACCGTGATGGCCTGGAAGCCCTGCCCGATGGCGAATACCTGCCACCTTTCGAGATGACTTGTGTGGAGCAGGAAATTCAAGGCAAAATCAAAGCAAATTACAAGGACCGGTTTATGGTACGCACCCGTTGGGCGCAGCTCACCAGCCCGCAGGCAATTCACAAGCAACAAGGTCGCGACCGCTGCTATGCCCGCGATCTCTGTTATCGGGGTTGCCCCTTTGGTGGTTATTTTAGTTCGATATCGTCTACACTACCCTGGGCCAAAAAGACCGGCAACCTTACCATACGGCCGCATTCGGTAGTGCACTCTATCCTATATGATGACAAGAAAGGGAAAGTAACCGGCGTAAAGATCATTGATGCGATCACCAAACAGGAGGAAGATTATTTCGCCAAAGTGATCTTTTTAAATGCGGCTTGCCTGAATAGTAATCTGGTTTTGCTGAACTCCAAATCCAATCGCTTTCCAAATGGGCTCGGCAATGACAATGGCCTGCTGGGCAAATACATGGCTTTCCAAAACTACCGGGCAAGCGTAGGGGGAACTGTTGATGGCTTTGAGGATAGATACTACTTTGGTCGTAACCCAACCAACCCTATCATCGCCAATTACCGCAACCTGCATAAGCAGGACACTGATTACCTGGGCGGCTTTTTAACTTTTGTTTTCTCAGGCCGCGGGCCATCCTATCGTGACGGGCTGGACGGCATAGGCGGCAGCTATAAGGATGGAATTACCGAACCAGGCCCGTGGTATGCCGGTATGTTTATGCAGGGCGAAACCATCCCGAAGGAAGCAAACCACGTTAGGTTGAGTAAAGACCAGGTAGATCCCTGGGGTATTCCGCAACTCATCACCTCAATTGGTTACGACGATAACGATGACAAAATGGTGGCTGATTTTCTTACCCAAAGCGCCGAAATGCTGGAGAAAGCAGGCATAAAGGACGTAGAAAAACGCGACACCCACCAGGCGCCGGGCCTGGACATACACGAAATGGGCGGCTGCCGCATGGGACACGATCCGGCAACATCGCTGCTCAACAAATGGAACCAAATGCACCTTTGCCCCAATGTATTTGTGACCGATGGCGCCTGCATGACCAGCACCGGTAACCAGAGCCCGTCCATCTTGTACATGGCTTTTGCTGCCCGCGCCGCAAATCATGCGGTAGAAGAATTGAAAAAAGGAAATATTTAATGATATTTGAGCAATCGAGACAAAGATCACAATGACCAACCGTCGCACTTTTATTAAAAACACAGGCCTGCTGGCCCTTTCGCTTCCTTTAATAAAAAACAATTTGTTTGCCGCCGCGCCAGCCAAAAAGCTCCCGGCTATCGGCATTCAGCTGTACATGGTGAAGGAGGACATGGCTAAAGATCCAGCCGGCACTTTAGCCCGGATCGGAAAAATGGGTTATACCCAAATTGAAAGTTTTGGCGGCGACAGGGGTATCTTCTGGGGCATGAACCATAAGGATTTTAATAAACTGGCCAATGATAACGGCCTTACTTTCGTGTCCAGTCACTATGCTGGCGATGCCGATGGCTTTGATAAAACAGCCGGCCAGGCTGCGGAGATCGGCATGAAATACCTGATCTATCCCTGGAAAGGCCCGCAGAAAAAGATCGAAACCTTTAAAAAAATTGCCGATGAGTTTAACAACTACGGCGCTATTTGTGCCAAAAATGGTTTAAAGTTTGCCTATCACCTGCACGATTATCCGTACAAGGCGGTTGACGGCCAGCTGCCAATTGACGTTTTGCTGCTATACACCGATAAGGAATTTGTTGACTACCAGATGGATTTTTATTATACCGTAACCGAAGGACAAAACCCGGAAGCCTATATCAAAAAAAACCACCCGCGTTTTAAACTTTGCCATATGCGCGACGTGCTGAAAGAGCGCTTACCCGCCGGCAGCGAAGAAGAATCGGCTTGTGATCTTGGCCAGGGGATCATCGATTACCCGCACCTGCTATCCACCTGCCTGGATAATGGCATGGAATATTTTTTTGTGGAACAATCCCGCTTTTTTCAAGAAACGCCATTACAAAGCGCTAAAATCAATATGGATTACCTGAAGGAACTTAAACTTTCATAGTAAGCGTAATGACCGAAAAACAACTCGAACTAAGGATACGAGCCTGGCTGATACTGTTCATAGTCGGGCTGGCGCTGAGCGGTATTACCGCTTTCCCTATCGAAACTGAACTGGGCTTCCTGGTGCGTCATGCGGGCGCCTTCCCGGCAACGGTAGCCAACTGGATTACAACGGTGTACAACGCCGTTCACGATACCAATGCAAAATATCCCTACCTGGCTTACGGTACCGACTGGCTTGCGTTCGGCCACCTGGTAATTGCAACCACCTTTATCGGCCCGTTAAAGGACCCGGTGCGGAACATTTGGGTATTGCAGTTCGGGATGATCGCCTGCGTAATGGTATTTCCGCTGGCCTTTATTGCCGGCCCAATCCGGGGCATCCCGGTTTACTGGCGGCTCATCGATTGCTCCTTCGGCTTTTTCGGCATTATTCCGCTGTGGGTTTGTTATCGTGATATCCGGAAACTGGAGAAATTGCAAAAGGTTCCCGTGCAGCAAAATACAATAGGCTAAACCCAGGAAAATCGCTTTTAAAATCTTCTCAGCAAGAGGAGGCTCCGCTGGAGCCTAAATTAGTTTTTTTTATCCTATAAACAGGCGACTCCTCTGGAGTCGACCAACGATATTAGTTTATAGCTCCAGAGGAGCAACCTGTTTATAGGAAAATCGGTTTTTCTTAGGGCTCCAGCGGAGCCTCCTCTTTAAAAGCGATTTCCCTGAGGCTAAACCTCATAAAGTTTGAAACAATATTTTATTGTCGTAACTTTATAAAAACAACGAATATGTTGAAAATCGATAGGATAACATCTGATCCCAACGTTATGAGCGGCGAAGCCTGTATCCGGGATATGCGCATTACGGTGTCTATCGTGCTTAACTTATTGGCCACGGGCTTGAACAAGGAGCAAATTATTGATTTGTATCCGTGCCTGGAAAGCGAAGACATAGATCAATGCCTCAATTACGCCGCCTACCTGGCGGAAGAACAATTATTCACTATTTAATATTTCAACATCTTGCGTTTCCTGCTGGACATGGGTGTATAAAAAATTTGATTATATCTTTGGCTTTCATTTAACCCGGCCAACCAAATGAACTACCGTTTACAACCAACAACACGGATTTACGCCACTAAATTTACGCTAAGCAGATATCTCCTTATCCTGCTGTTGCTTCCCCTATCCTCATCCGCCCAAAACATCGATTCAGCCTGGATGATGAACCATTATGTCAAAAAAGAGCTCTACATCGGCATGCGCGATAAAGTACGGCTGTTTACCTCGGTGTACATGCCGACAGACAGCCTGAAAAAAATGCACCCTATATTGCTTTTGCGTACGCCATACTCCTGTGCGCCATATGGCAAGGCGTGGATACCGTTCTGGAGAACCTATTTACGGGCTTATTTTAAGGAGGGCTATATCATCGTTTGGCAGGATGTACGCGGCAGGTATATGAGCGAAGGCGATTTCGTCAACATCCGCCCCTTTAACCCAAATAAAAAAACCAATAAAGATATTGACGAAGCCAGCGACAGTTATGATACCATCGACTGGCTAATCAAACATATCGCAGGCAATAACGGTAAAGCGGGTGCTTTGGGCACCTCGTATGGGGGTTTTTATACCATGATGGCGGGCTTGAGCGCACACCCCGCCATGAGGGCCATTAGCCCGCAGGCGCCGGTTACCGACTGGTTTGCCGGGGATGACATACACCATAACGGCGCATTTATGCTGATGGATATGTTCGGCTTTTATGTAGCCTATGGCTTTGGGTTGCCGCGGCCGAAGCTAACCACTGCCGACGGCCCGGAGTGGAAAATGCCGACTGACGATGCTTATGCCTTTTACCTCCATACCGGTGCGCTGCCTGCCTTTACAAAAATTGGCGACCAGCGAAAGGTTGCTTTTTGGAATGAGTTGATGCAACACCCCGATTACGATGCCTGGTGGCAGGTGCGCAACGATCGTAATTATGCCGGCAAATTACCGCCCTGGACCGCCAGCCTGGTGGTGGGAGGGTTGTTTGATGCCGAGGATTGCTATGGCGCCATTAATCTGTACCAGGCCATTGAACATAAAGCCAAAAACGAGAACAAGTTTGTGTACGGCCCGTGGCGGCACGGGCAATGGGGCAGCCCCGGCCCGGGCGACCACCTGGGCAATATCCGTTTCGGCAGCAGCACCAATACCTGGTATACAAATAATATCGAAGTGCCGTTTTTTAATTATTACCTGAAGGGCGAAGGTTCTGTTGATAACATCCCCGAAGCAACCGTGTTTTTTACAGGCGAAAACCAATGGCATAAGTTGCCGCAATGGCCGCCGAAGGACATTGAAAATACCAGCCTGTATCTCGCTAACGGTGGGGACCTGTCGTTCACCGCGCCGAAGGCGGCACAAGCAAACGAAGAATATATCAGCGACCCGGCCAAACCTGTGCCTTATAACGATGGCATTCACAAGGACCGCACCGTGGAATACATGGACGACGACCAGCGGTTTGCCGCCACACGCCCCGATGTGCTCAGCTTTGAGACCGGCCCCTTAACCCGCGATATTACCCTTGCCGGCCCGTTCACCGCCGACCTTTGGGTAAGCCTTTCCACCACTGATGCTGATTTCGTAGTAAAGCTGATCGATGTTTTTCCGGATGATTTTAAATATTCCGACACGGACAAATATGTAATGGGCGGTTACCAGATGCTGGTGCGCGGCGACATAATGCGCGGCCGCTATCGTAATAGCCTGTCGCGGCCTGAGGCCTTCGTGCCGAATAAAACCACAGAGGTAAAGTATGTACTGAACGATATCGCCCATACCTTTAAAAAAGGCCACCGAATCATGGTGCAGATACAAAGCAGTTGGTTCCCCCTCGTTGACCGTAACCCCCAGCAATTCATCGACATCTACCACGCCAAAAACAGCGATTTCATCAAATCAAAAATAAAAGTGTACTTGTCCGGCAATAACGCCAGCCGGATCATTTTACCGGTAATGAAATAAAGCAAAAAAGCCCCGCAACGTGATGTTACAGGGCTTCCGTTGGTAGAGACGCGATGCATCGCGTCTCTACGGCGTGCTTATTTGAAACTGTGCATTTTCACACAATACTCCTTATTTGTTCATCATTTCATCAATGGCCACTTCCGGTTTCATGGAATCATGCGTTTTTTCAACTACAATTTCTTTCGCCAACTTAAACGATTCTGTTTTTACAATTTCCCGCGAAGATGTTCCGACATGCACTTTATACTCGCCGGCATCCGCAACCCAGCTGTTACGGTCGGTGTAATAAGATGCTAAATCGGCGGTATATAGCGTCAGCGTAATCAACTGTGTTTGTCCCGGCGCCAGCAAACCTGTTTTGGCAAAAGCTTTCAACTCCTGCGCGGGCTTGTCTAAGGTTGCGGTTGGGGCGCCCAGGTAAAGCTGTACCACTTCTTTTCCTGCTACCTTGCCGGTGTTTTTTACGGATAGGGTAACCGATATACTGCCTTTAAAATCAGTCGAGCTAAGCTTTACATCACTCACCTTAAAGGTAGTGTAGGACAAGCCGTAACCAAATTCATAGGCCGGCTGCACCTTAAATGAGTCGTAATAACGGTAGCCTACGTAAATGCCTTCGCCATAAGTTACCTCGCTTGGGCGGCCCATCATCGGGTTAGGTTTTTGTCCTTCAGGCAATGGGAGATCCTTGCCAGGGAAATATTTGGCTGATGGCACATCCTCGTATTTTACCGGGAAGGTGCTGGCCAGTTTGCCGGATGGGTTTACTTTGCCGCTCAACACATCGGCAATGGAGTTACCCGCTTCGAGGCCGGGCTGCCAGGCCAGTAAAATGCCGTCAACCTGGTCGCGCCAGCTTACAACTTCGCTTACGCCTCCAATGTTCAGCACAACGATCACTTTTTTACCCTTTGCGTGGAATGCGTTAGATACACCGGTGATCAAACCTTTTTCGGCGTCAGTCAGGGTAAAATCATTTTCAACTTTGCGATCCTGGCCTTCGCCCGCGTTACGGCCGATGGTGATGATGGCAACATCCGCGCCATCAGCCTCTTTGGTTACCAGTGTGTCGGGGTTAAATTCCGGGATGGGCGGCGGGGCTATAAAGAAATTTGCGCTCTTGGGCTGTTTTGCTTTTGCTTCGGCCAAATAGCCGGTATAAGCTTTAGCCAGTTGTTCCTGCACCTTGTAACCTGCGTTGTTTAAACCCTGCAATAACGACACGACATATGCCTTGTGCACATCGCCGCTGCCGGTACCGCCTGC
Organism: Bacteroidota bacterium; assembly: GCA_013285685.1. Classification (GTDB taxonomy): domain Bacteria; phylum Bacteroidota; class Bacteroidia; order Sphingobacteriales; family Sphingobacteriaceae; genus Mucilaginibacter. The sequence goes on along the minus strand of JABDHD010000049.1, from coordinate 20,097 downwards.
AATAATGCCGTAGCTGGTATTGCCAAACAAAGCGATGCGTTTGCCTTTTGCAACAGGTAACGCGGCGCTATCGTTTTTAAGCAGCACCATGCCTTGTGCCGCTGCCATACGGGTAACCAGGGCATGCCCTTTAAGATCGGGTTTGTTGGAGAATTTGTAGCCTTTAAATGTTGGGGATTTCAGGATGATCTTTAATATCCGGGCCACGTTGGCATCCAGTTGCACCATAGTCAGGGTGCCATTTTTAACCGCATCTACAATTGCCGCCGATTGATCAGGGTTTCCCGGCATAAGCAGGTCGTTACCGGCATTCATTTGCGCCACGGCATCATGGCCGCCAAACCAGTCGGTCATTACAAATCCTTTAAAGCTCCATTCGTGTTTCAGAATGTCGGTCAGTAAGTCGCGCCTTTCCGATGTATAAGTGCCATTGATTTTGTTGTAGGATGACATTACCGTCCAGGGCTGTGATTTTTTTACAGCGATTTCGAAATTTTTCAGGTAGAGTTCGCGCAGCGCACGTTCGCTGATGACCTCATTTACGCTGTTGCGGTTCGTTTCCTGGTTGTTGGCGGCAAAGTGCTTGGCCGAAACACCCACGCCCTGGCTTTGTATGCCATTGATGATAGCCGCAGCCATGCTGCCCGATACCAAAGGGTCTTCCGAGTAGTATTCAAAGTTACGGCCATTAAGCGGGTTACGCTGTATGTTCATGCCGGGGCCCAATATCACGTCAACGCCGTACTCGCGTATTTCGTTACCGAAAGCCACGCCCACTTTTTTCACCAGTGCGGTATCCCACGAGGAGGCAAGCAAGGTTGCTACCGGGAAACCGGTTGCATAGTAAGTGTTTTTGTCGCCGGGGCGGGTAGGGTCAATTCTTAAGCCGGCGGGACCATCGGAAACGGTAATGGAAGGGATGCCCAAACGCGGAATCGCGTGGGTACGCCCGGCAGTACCGGCAACTTTTTCGGGTATTTCGTAAGCTTCCGGATCGCTCGGGGGCAGTTTAAAGCCGCCAATATCGATCGGTTTTGGTTTCTCGCCCTTTGCAGGAGCGGGCATCCCCGGGAACTTAAAGCCCATGCCTACAACCAGCTTGGATTTTTCTTCAAGGGTCATGGCGTCTATCACAGCTTTTAAACTGCTTTTGCCCAGCTGGGGCACCGGTTTCTTCGCTTGTGCGTGCGCATTAAAAGCTACTGCGCTCAGCAATATTGCCAGCATTACAGCGGATTTGTAAATCAGTTTCATCTTATATTTATTGGTTAATTGATAGTTGCCTGTTGACGAAATATTAGCCATTGTGTCAAAAGTACACAATAGTAAATATTATTTATGGAAATAAAAAAGTAATAGATAGAGATAATACAATTACCGATAAGCGTTTGTTTTTAGGCGACGAAAGGGGGGACTGGTATATCGAAGAAAAAAGATTGTGTTATTGCATTTTTTAAACGACTGTAGGGAGACTATTAAAGAATAGCTTTTTTAACCACAAAGAACACTGAGAATTCACAAAGGCCGCAAAGAAAAGCGCTTTGTGATCCTTGTGGTTTACCTTTGTGACCTCTACCGGTTAAAACTTGTGATCATAAAAGTAAAGCGCGCTCGTTCAGCCATTATATTAAAAAGTCTCATCCAAAATAATTTTAATGTGTCTACTCCAGGGCAGACCATTAAAATAGTTTTAAGCTTATTTGTCGTGTAGAGTGTAGATTTTTAACCACAAGGACGCAAAGGTCTCACAAAGGTCACAAAGCTAAGCACTTTGCGACCTTTGCGGTTAAAATTGTTGACCACAAAGGCAATGCTTCGCTGTTTGAACTATTTTAACTGACAATTTATTCAAAATTAATTTTAATGCGTTTGCCCTGGTGTCTACCCTGATGGCTAAGCCTCCTTTACTTAATTTTTGCAAATTTTATCTTCCTTGCATCATCCATCGAAACCTCGCAGGTCGGGCCTGCTTTCTTCCCGTTTCTTTTAAAGAGGATATTCGTTTGTACCGGCGACAACTCTGAATCCACGGTCAGATTGAGATCAAAAGCGTTGTTATAAGCGGGCTGCAACAAAACGTCTTTCAGATAATTTTGCTCCAGCATTAATTTACCTTCTTTAAAAATCAGGCTGAAACTGCTCTCCGTTTCTTTCGAGTAAAACGTCCCGGTGAATGCTTTTAGGTAACCGGCGTTTATATTTGAAGGGTTTTCTTTTGTAAATGGAATGGTCACTTTTCCAGCGGTGGTATAAGTAAAACCGCCTGTATTATTAAATACTATAGTGGATTGCAGGTAGCTGAAATTAGTTTCGTTAATCGGGATTAAAGGCGCATTATTAAGCCAAAGCGTATCGCGCATAAGCGTGATATTTATTCCATGGTTGGTTTTGGTATTGCGATACCACCCGGCATATTTTTTTATTTTAGCGGGAGCCAGCGTAACCGACGCCGGTGTTTTTGCCGGCAGTTCCGAAGAGGTACTTTTAATAAACAAATTATCAATCGCTGTTACACCGACAAATAAACTATCCTTAAATTCAGTGACGTTGCTCAACCATGCCACGGAAAGCTTTAGTGCGGGCAGGCTTTCCACCACGCCAACATAACCAGCCGTTTGCCCGGTATGCGAGATGATATCATATCCCTTAAACTTGCCGATAAATAAACCCGCTGCATAATGCGCCTCAGCACCCCCTGGCAATGGGTCAAGCGCGATTTGTTTTGCCAGCAAACCTGGGCTCCCAAGCTTATTATCGATGAAAAAGTTGGTCCACTTTAACAGGTCTTCGGTGGTGGTTAACAGGCCGCCGGGGCCATAAACACTTTCATTGGGCATGTTTATTTTATATATCCCATTCCTTTTCAGGTAAGCTACTCCCCTATCGGGCACTACCTTTTTAAAGTCGTCGCGCCAGCTGGTGTGTGTCATCCCGGCAGGTTTAAAGATGTATTGTTTTGTAAAATCAGGCAGGCTCATCCCGCTAACTCTTTCAACAATAATGGTTAAAAGCAGGTAGTTTGAATTGCTGTAGATAAATTCAGTCCCCGGAATATTATTTAATTGCTGTTGCCTGCAAAGCGTGTGCAGTACATCCTCGTTGGTATAGGCTTTGGTGGTGCGGGGCCAGCCCGTAATGGCCTCCAGCTCGCTCCACTCCCTGATGCCGCTGGTATGGTGCAAAAGGTGTCTTAGCCGGATGACCGGGCCATAGTTTGGCAGTTCGGGGACATACTTACGGACATCATCATCCAATGAAAGTTTGCCTTGCTGTTGAAGCAACAATATCGCCGCTGCGGTAAACTGTTTAGTGATCGATCCGGCTTCGGTTACGGTTTCAGTGGTATAGGGTACATGACGTTCAATATCGGCCAGGCCCCAGGCTTTTGAAAAAACAATTTTGCCGTTGCGGCTGATGGCTAACTGGCAGCCGGGGTTATCAGGTTTATAGCGGTCGAACAGGTGGCTGATGATGTTAACGGTATCCTGCCAGGTTTGCGCTGAGGCGGACTGACAGAAGGCAATAAACAGGAAAAAGATAAAAAAGCGTTTCATTGAATAAAGATATCCCTTGACTTCGTATGTTCAGGCAAACACACAAGGTCTTTGGACTACCTGTAAATTTCCTTTCGATTGCCGATGTCAATAACTATCACTTGCAAAAGATGATCAGATATGTTGTAAATAATACGATAGTCGCCTACCCTTATACCAGCTTTCACGGCCCGTTAGCTTTTTACAGCCAGGAGGCCTTGGGTCATTTTCCAGCAACAGAATCTTTTCACTAATCGCTTCAAAATATGGACTGCTGATTTTTGCCAGTTGTTTTTGTGCTGACCGTTCAATCAGTACTGTGTAACTCATTTGACGAGCCCGTTTTTGATTTCATCGAGGGCTTCCCGAAATGGTACAAACTCCTTGTCCTTACGGTTTTCAAAGATATCGGCGGCTTTAATATCTTCAAGTTCCTCAAGTTCATCCAAAATACTTTGAAATTCAGAAACGGTAAGAAAAACCCCAAGCGGTTCGTCATGTTCGCCTTTTACATACTGCGGATGTAAGTTCAATGTTTGCATACACAAATTTAAAAAATTAAATTTAGTATTATATTCTTGCCCTTTTTTAATTATATCCAAACATTCCATTTTCCGTTGTATATTATCCGCATGATCTCAAAAGGGGAACAAATTATTCAACAATGGTACCGGCAAAAAAACTGGGAGCAGTTTGCTTTTCAGCAGGAAATGATGGAGGCATACCTCGGCGGCTATTCCGGCTTGTTGAACGCGCCCACCGGCAGCGGTAAAACCTTTGCGTTGTTCCTGCCATTTTTAGCTGATTTTATTAATACGCACCCCGATCGCTGGCAAACGCAAACCAATAATGGACTGCTAATGCTATGGATCACCCCGCTGAGGGCGCTTACCAACGACATCAGAAAAGCCATGCAGGAGGCCTGCGACGAGATCGGCCTGCCCTGGAAAATAATGACCCGAACCGGCGACACGTCCGCGGCCGAAAAACAAGCGCTAAAGAAAAAACTGCCGGAAGTTCTGCTCACCACGCCCGAAAGCCTTCACCTGATGATGGCACAAAAGGAATATCCCAACCTGTTTAAAAGCCTGCAGGTGGCGGTGATCGACGAGTGGCACGAGCTGCTGGGCACCAAGCGCGGCGTACAGGTGGAGCTGGGTTTGTCGCGGCTCAAGGCCCTGGCTTCAGTTGGCAGTGGCCAGTTTGCAGTGGGCAGTAAGCGGTTGGCAGACGAGCAGCCAGCCAACAATAAAAAATCCCTTCAAACTGCAAACTCAAAACTGCAAACTGCTCCCCCGCTGCCAACTGCAAACTGCCAACTTAAAATATGGGGTATCTCCGCTACCATCGGTAACCTGGAAGAAGCCTCGGAAGTGTTGCTTGGCAATGATTTCCCGCCCGAGCGGGTTAAAATGGTTAAGGCGAACGTGGATAAGCGGCTGCAGATCACGTCCGTCATCCCCGAAAATATTGAAAGTTATTCCTGGTCGGGGCATATTGGGTTGAAACTGCTGCCGCAGGTGATGGAGATCGTGGCCAAAAGTGTCACTACGCTCATCTTTACCAATACACGCTCGATGGCGGAGATATGGTACCATGCTATCCTGGACAATTACCCGGAATACGCGGGCATAATGGCTATGCACCATGGCTCGCTGGACAACGACCTCCGCAACTGGGTGGAACAGGCCCTGCATGCCGAAGCGCTGAAAGTAGTGGTATGCACATCGAGTTTGGATTTGGGTGTCGACTTCCGGCCGGTAGATACCGTCATCCAGGTTGGCAGTCCAAAAGGTGTTGCGCGGTTTATGCAGCGCGCCGGGCGAAGCGGGCATGCGCCGGGGGCAATTTCGCGGGCCTGGTATGTACCAACCCATTCGCTGGAATTGCTGGAAGGCGCGGCCCTTAAAGATGCCATCAAACGCAAAATATTTGAAAGCCGCGACCCGATGCTGCTTACGATGGATGTGCTGATCCAGTATATGGTTACGCTGGCCGTTTCAGATGGCTTCCGGGCGGATGAATTGTTTAAGGAAGTAAAAACCAGCTATGCTTTTGCCGATCTGAAACGGAGCGAGTTTAACCAGCTGCTGGATTTTATTACCACCGGCGGCAAAACGCTGGCCCAATACGACGAATTTTTAAAGGTAGAAGTTGAGAACGGCCTGTTTAAAGTAAATAACCGGCGCGTTGCCATGCGGCACCGGTTAAGCATCGGCACCATTACCAGCGAGCTGAGCATCCGCGTAAAATGGCTCAGCGGGGGCAGTTTGGGTACCATTGAAGAATCGTTTATCTCAAAACTAAAACCTGGCAATACATTTTGGTTCGCGGGGCGGAGTTTGGAATTTATACAATTAAAGGAGATGACTGCCTTTGTAAAAAAGTCCAATGCGCGCAAGGGGATGATCCCCAGCTGGAATGGCGGACGGATGCCACTATCCTCGCAATTGGCCGCGGTTTTTCGCGATAAACTGGACGAAGTGGCGTTGGGCACGGCGTATGACGAAGAGGTGATCGCCCTTAAGCCTCTTTTTGAACTACAGGCGGAGTTATCGCATTTGCCGCAGAGCCATGAATTTTTGATCGAATCGTTCAAAACCAACGACGGGCACCACCTGATTTTTTATCCCTTTGAGGGCCGGCTGGTGCACGAGGGGATGGCCTCGCTCCTCGCTTATCGCATCAGCAAAATAAAGCCGGGCAGCTTTTCCATCGCCATGAACGACTATGGCTTTGAGCTGCTCGCCGATGAGGATATCCCTATCGAGGAGGCTTTGGAAGACGCTTCATTTTTCTCCATCGACAACCTGATCGAAGACATAGAGCATAGCCTCAATGCCAACGAGATGGCCCGCCGCCGTTTTCGCGACATCGCCCATATTGGCGGGCTGGTATTCACCGGGTACCCAGGCCAGCCGATGAAAAACAAACATTTGCAAGCATCTACCTCGCTGCTGTTCGAAGTATTTAATGAATACGAACCGGATAATTTATTGGTACGACAAGCTTACAACGAGGCATTGGCTTTTCAGCTCGAAGAATTTCGGTTAAGGGCGGCGCTGCAGCGGATACAGGGTCAAAATATTGTACTGAAAAACATACAACGCCCAACCCCATTCGCATTCCCGATTATGGTGGATAGCCTTGGCCGTGAGCGCTTAACCACCGAGCCGCTGGAAGAACGCATTGCTAAAATGGCCCGTCAATACGAGGTGGAAGAGGAGGTCGGAAGTCCGAAAGTCGGAAAAGTCCGAAAGACAGGAGTGGTCAGAAGACGAGGTTTGTAGAGACGCGATGCATCGCGTCTTGGACCCTGATTACCGGAGTAAGGGGTAAAGTTCGTTACCTGTCAGCGGGAGACGCGAAGTATCGCGTCTCTACCTTATTTAAATAGAAAGTCGCAAGTTAAAGTTGAAAAATCGACTTTAGACTTGCGACTTTGGGCGTTCGGCAAAAAAATTAATTAAATCAAATTTCAAAAATTAGTTACCGTGCATAGTGGCCTGGTACCCAATAACGGCCATAAGCGCCGTAATTGTAATGCCCGGGAACCCAACCGCCGCCTTCGCGTACTACGCAGGCGCTAAAGCTGATCGCCGTAACGGCAAGCAGCAATAAATATTTTATCTTTTTCATGACTGTATCTTTTTAATAAGTTAAACAATATGTTTTAACGGCTTAGTAAATCCAAAAACCGTGCCGTTGTGGTGTTATTGATGCATCAACACTTATTTGACGATGGAAATGCGCGGGGGTTTAATTGACGAACTGGTACAGAATCAATTAACACGGTAAAAGCAGCGGGCACGCATCAATTTTTATAAATTTGTAAGGAAACAATTATGGCACAGGTAGGCAACAAACAAAATTCTATGCTCAATGGCGAATGGGCGAAGCATGTAAGGGGCTGGTATAAACGGTACACCTCTGGCAGGCGACGGGAAAAAGATAAAGAGATTATAAAAGAGGCTGTGAAAGAAAATAGCTGAATCAGCCCGATGTTTGGCTCCTCGTCCCGGCCTGCTTTAAAATGGTACTTATCCACAACCCGCTTCCAATTAGAATAATCGCTATTGGCACCAGGTCGGCGAAGGAGTTGTGCGAACCAAAGCCATGCGGATCAACATTGACGACACCATGCACAATATTGGCAATATTGATCAGCAGCGATAAAACCGAAAAAATGCTAATCGCTCTTACCGGCCAGCGGCGGGTTTGAAGCCCCGCAGCGAACATCGATAAAAAATTAGAACCGGCTATCAGCAAAAAGCCGATCACCACAAACTGAAAAATATAAGCCGCAAACGGAGAATCGGCGGGAATATAATGGCCGCCGGCCCAGCCATAGCCGGCTGAGAGCAGGATGAGGGCGACAGTCCGGGTTTTAAAATGGTTTTGCATGAGCTAACATGTTGTGTTATTGTTAGATGCACGGGGGAAGCAATTGTTAGGCGATCAGCAGGAATTTATTTAAGAACCGGCGCTGGGCCCAATTCCAGTTTAAGTTAACCCGTAAAACACCACCAAATCGTCATTTCGAGGAACGAAGCAACCTCTAAACCAGACAGTCATCGAAACGCTACGCTCGAACGAACGGCGTGCGGCTGCCAGGTAGCCCGGCATCGCCGGTCCGTTGATTAGCATATGTGGTCCGCCATATTGGCGGATCGTTCCTCGCAATGACGGTCCTTTTTTAATTGCCGTCCCGCCAAAATGTATCCCGCCAGGCCGCCTGCTCCGCCGGGCTTAAAAATGTCCAGGCGACTATGCGGCTTACTTTTTGCCCGTGTGTCATGCTGATGGTTTTAACCTCAAGGGCATTAACAGCCTTTAGCGCTTTATAAATAACCGGCAGGGTGTCTTTTTTTGACACCAATGTACTAAACCACAGGCACTGCTGCGCCACCAGGGCGCTTTGCTCAACCATGCGGCGAATAAATCCTGCTTCGCCGCCGTAACACCATAGTTCCGTTTTCTGTCCGCCAAAGTTTAATGCCGGTGTTTGTTTATTTACCCCTAACTTTTTCCATTTGGTGGCGGCGGATAATTGCGCCTCCTGCAACGATGCGTGGAACGGCGGATTGCAGATGGCGATATCAAAGCCCTCCCCGTTTTTAATGATCCCCTTAAAAATATTGGCCTTGTTGGTTTGCAGGCGGAATATGATCTTATCCTGGAAAGCCTTGTTTGATGAAACAATATTTTTTGCCGACCGGATGGCTGCCGGATCAATATCGGTACCCACAAACTGCCAGCCGTACACACTGGCGCCAATTAACGGGTAAACACAATTTGCGCCCATGCCGATATCCAGCACCTTAATGGCCGGGCCCCGCGGAATAACGCCGCCATTAATTTCGGATAATATATCCGCCGCATAATGGATATAATCCGCCCTGCCGGGTATCGGCGGGCAAAGGTATCCCTCCGGGATATCCCACTCTTCCACGCCGTAAAAATATTTCAGTAAGGCCTTGTTTAAGGCTTTAACCGCGTCAGGGTTGCTGAAGTCTATCGATTCATCCTGGTATTGATTCCGCGATACAAAAGCCCTCAGGCCCGGGCTGCTTTTGCACAGCTGCTTAAAATCATACCCGGCCCGGTGACTATTGCGGGCATGCAAATTTTCCTTTTCGGCTGGTTTTTGTTTTGGCTCCGGCGGCATTTTAATGATGATGATCTTTCGGCGAAGGTCGGCATTCTTAACCACAAAAAGTACTGTTTATGCAAGCCAGAGGCGGACAGGTTCAGCCGTGATGGCGGTTTGTTAGGTTCATTAATCCGTCCGGGCAATTCGCCCGGACGGAGAGGAAGGGTTTAGAAAGAAATAAAGTATCCGCGTGTTTTAATGCACGCCATTATTTGGACGAAGCGGGGCTATTGTAGGCCGCGTATATTTGGCAGATCCGTTTACAAATGGCGACTTAACATCACACACGGCCAATTCGCCAACATACCCGTCCTTTTTTATCTTTTCACTCACAACCGGGCGGTATTTGTTTTCGGCCACACAAAATAATACGGCTATGCTGTGCCTGCCCGCATTGTCCTTAATGGCATCCTTGTACCCCTGCAAGGCTTTCAGTGCTGCCTCATCAAAGCCATTGCCGGCGCTGTGTGCCACGCTTATGTCGCCGATCATCCCATTGTTATCCAGGTTAAAATTCAATACGACTACACCGCCGGTAAGCGATTTTTTGGCTTGTTCAGGGTATTCTGTATTGTCGAGCATGTAGTTATAAAATTGACGGGTATACGGGGCGTCCAAATACGATTCGACATCAAAAATGTATGCCAGGTGGTTCTTTTTAACATCTTTAGCGTAGATGAATTGTATAATACTTGAAGAAGCCGACGGGAAGGTATACCCGTATTTGTCCTTCAGCATTTTCAGGTCGGCCGGGGTACATTTTTTTTGAAAATACCAGGTCCCCTCGCCGTTTTTATCATAAATTACAACCTTGGCTTGCGACATGTTAACAGCATCCCCAGGGAAACCAGTGCCGCTTTCATCATATTCGTACCCTTTACTGGTGCGGGCTACCGGGTATTTGTAATTCGTTATGATCAGTTCCCCGGCAAAATCGGGAACCTTTTGCAGCGAGTCTGTTTTAAATATCGAATAATCATCGGTGAAAAAATATACGCCGAGTACGTAATTTTTTCCCGGATCATCATTAACAGTTCCTTTATAGGCATTAAACCCGTTTAGCGCCAGCGCATCCAGTTTGGGGCCGCCGCTTTTAACAATTTTGGCATTGGCAATGTGGCGGTCATTGTCCAGCGTAAAGCCAACTTCAACCAGGCCGCCTTTTTCACCTTTGGCGCTCGTGTAATGAATGTTTTTGTGCAAAAAATGATCCAGCAGGTAATAGCCGTCAACATTTACAATTGGTAAAATCGGTCGCCCGTCTTTGTTAACAAACCGGGTGCTGTCTTCCACCACCTCAACTTTTATATGGTTGTTTTTCAGCAGTGCTGACTTGTCGGCCTTCGTTAAGGTATTGGCCGTAAAAACTACCTTTTTGTTTTTCAGGTCGACAGCAAACTGATCGGTTAGGGTGCTTACGCCGTTTTGGGTCACTTTTAGGCGTTTGCGCTTTGACATCAGGTTTGCATTCATGGCGGCGTATCGGCCGGCTGATTTTGCGCTGGCGGGGCTAAGGTCGATCCAGCCATAAGTTTTGCTGAATACCAGGGTCGAGGCGCATAGCAGTGCCGCGCAAATGGGGATGGTGATAAGGTACTTCAGCCTGGCTAAATTACCCGAGCGTTGTTGGTTTAGCATAATAATCCGCTTTTTTAACAGGTTATAATTGAAAAATGAATGCGTAATTGACGAGCCGCCAGCGCCGTAAGCGTTTTTTACCAGGAAAGAAGCGTAGGTAAGCGCATCGGTTTCGTAAGCGGCGGTTTGTTCGTCGGCAATATATTCGTGTACGGTTTTCAGGCTGTTTTGCAGCAGGTAAACAAATGGGTTAAACCAGTTGATCACCTTTAACACCTCAAGCAGGATGACATCGGCCGAATGTTTTTGCCGGATGTGCACCAGCTCATGCCTGATGATGGTGTTGGCCCCCGGCGCGTCGGCGCCGATAAAAAGGTAGTTGAAAAACGAAAAGGCCACATCCGTTCCGTTTAGGTAGATCACCCGGTACCTGCCCCGGTTAACCGCTTGCTCATTACGCGTCAGCCTGAACAGCGCGTACAGCTTAATAAAAAGCAGGATCAATAAAACCACCGCGCCCAAAAGGTAAGCATACCACAAACCATCCTGCAGCGTAAAATGCCGTTCAATTACTGCCGGGGCTGCATTTGTATGGATAACCACGGCCTGGTACGGTTCGGCAATACTCACGGGCGGCTGCATAACTGGTATTATGTTGCTCACTGTACTCACCGGCTCGGCCGGCTTAACTTGTCTTAACGCGCCAACCTGCAAAACCGGCAGTATAAATGCCGCTATGCAGCTAAATACCAGGTAGGCGCGGCTAAGCTGGTAATGGGTACTGCGGTTTAAAAACAGGCAGTAAGCCAGGTAAAACACGCCGAGGTATAGGTTTGCTTCCGCAAGGTAATACAGCCAGTTCATTTCTTTTTGTTTTTAAGGTCTTCAATCAGTTTGCTTAGTTCATCCAATTGTTGCAGGTTCAGCTTTTTATCGTTGGCGATAAAGGATACCAGGCTTTGGTACGAGTTGCTGAAATAGCTGCTCATCATCTTATCAAAGGTGAACTTTTTGTACTGCGCCTCGCTGATGAGCGGGAAATATACGTGTGAGTTGCCATAGGCTTTATGATCGATAAAACCTTTGCCTTCCAGCACCCGCACCACGGTTGATACCGTATTATAAGCCGGTTTAGGTTCCGGCATGCGCTCCAGGATGTCTTTTACAATGGCTTCTTTTAATTGCCATAAAAGCTGCATTACCTGCTCTTCTGCTTTGGTGAGTTCTTTGATCTGCATAATAACTATCTTTATAGTTGAACAAATGTATAACTATTTCCATAGTTTACAAACTATTTTTATAGTTTTTTTTGAGGGGGGGGGGGCGCTTCGATAATGTTCTGTTTTAGGAATCGCCGCGTAGTTTTGTAATGTTTGCGGCGACTTCTATATTCGCCCGGGTACTTTAATTGGGCGCCGGTTAATAAAACATACTTTGAAAACTATCACAGTTGAATATCTCAGGGAATATATTGCGAGCGAGGAAATACAATATATCCCCACTCAACCTAAACTTTGTGTTCCGATAATCAAAAGGATGTGTCAAAAAATGGCACACGATATAAAATTTGACGACATAAAAATATGTGATAATTTAATAGTAGATGGGCATCACCGATACCTGAGTTCGTTAATCATGGACGTTGAGATTGGTTCGGTATCCAGCCACAAAACGTCAGCGACAAAAGCAGTTAACTGGTTGGATATGGAATTTGACGAAAACGATTGGGATACCGAGTCGGACATATTACACCTTAACGAGCAGGACGCAAGATATAATGGTTTAGATATCGAATTTCTAAAACAAATAACTTCTGCGTAAAAAAATTGTTGTAATTTTATGTAATGCTGATATTGCTGGATATAGATGGTGTTATGGTTCCCGCTAACTCATGGAAAAAACCGGAATTTCATGATGATGGGTTTCCTCTGTTTAGTGTGAAATCGGTGCGGGCTCTTCAGAAAATTATTTCTGAGACTAACGCTAAGGTATTATTAACAACATCTCACAAATCAAAATATAGTCTTCCTAAATGGCGTAATATTTTTAAATCAAGGGGTATCAGCGTAAATGGAATTGCCCTATTGACCAAAAATGATGAAAACTTGAATCGTAAGGATGAAATTTTAAATTGGTATCAATCCAAGCATAAATCCAATGAGCACTTTGTAATAATTGATGACGATAAATTATTAAACAGCTTGCCCGATAGCATTAAGGATTACCTGGTTCTTACAAGCTCTTCAGTCGGTTTAACCGATGAGCTGGCTGATAATGCAATTTCAATTCTTAAACAGGGAAAATTTGATTACGCTTAAGTTTAGCGATAGAGAAAATGTCGGTAGCGATTACTCAGCGGGGCACAAGTCGCATTTGCGCGTTGCCGTTGCGCGACAGGCTCGCTTGAAGAGGTGTTGCAACCTGCAAACGGTGCTGCCTTTAATGCCCGCCATTTGGCGGGCTACCTGGTTGTAGAAAAAACCACCACCACCATTTTTGCTCCGCCAATTGGCGGGGCTACCCACCTGTGGACTGGTAGCTAACTTTGCATTATGTTCGTTGAAGATGGGTACCGGAGAGTAAGTCTCCGGGCATAGTCGTCCGACGTGACACACTCAGGACAGCGCGGGTGCAACGCAAAAGGCTGCAGCAGCATTAAATTTTCGTTCTGCACAAAGGAGTCGCAGCGACGGCATCAATAAATGCCTGATGTGACGCCATGTCCGGGAGGTACTGTACTTTTTCTGCCAAATCAATAACGAATGTCCCTCCGCAGCACTCGTTGTCCGGCTTTCCCTTTGCAAAGAAGCTATTCAGGTGTACTGGTACTACTTTGTGCAGTGATTTTGCACAATTTCTGGAAAGCTGTGTGCAAGCAATACGAACGTTGTCTACTTCTTGACGGACAGCTGCAACAATTTCAGGTCTGGGGTTGTGATGCTGGTTGCGTCCGATTGAAAATACTACGGTTTTTGCTTCAGTCAGGCGACATAGTTCTCGCGTAAAAGCTACACTGTCGGCATCTTCACTCAGACCGCCATGATGCGGAAATACCATTAGCGACGCCTTTATAGAGACTTTATGATCTTTTAGGTCATTTAAACCTATTTCGTCCAAATCACCAGCCAAATAGGCCAACGTTTCATCCTGCCAAGACACATGAAAAGAAGCGGAGATAGAATTAGATGTGATGGTTTTGCCGCGCCGGTCGACACCGCCTGGCCCTTTTGCTGCCAAATAAGGAGTCGGCCCAACTACAGATAATTGAATACCACCACAGGAAAAAGGGCCATTGGCGCGAGATAGCCCTACATTAAAATTTAATTTCTGCTTTTCGCTTTGCTGGCTAAGTTCATAAACAAGGTCGTCCCACAGCGCACTTCCTTTTGAAGAATCAGTGTTGACATAAATATGTTTTACACTCACTTCGTCTGTCGAAAGCAATTTTACTAATCCGCCAATATGGTCCTGGTCAGCGTGCGAAAGAAACAAGGAATCAATATTATTAATTTTTTCGGCCTCTAGAAATTCGATAAGTGCTGTACCGCGCGAGCCGCAGTCGATAATGAAGGTTTCGTCTTCGTCTTTGATCACGGTACTATTCCCATGACCGACATCGATAATCGCTACGTACGTTGCCATTTTTTATTTAGCCTCCCAATCTTTGAAAAAAAGGTCTTCAGACCGTTCGGCGCCGACGTTTACTTTTGCGTGTACACGCATGTCGGCCTTAATAATATTCCTGATATCCCGTGGCAGGTCCTGTTTATTGAGCGATATGGAAACTTCATAGTTCCAACCCGGTATGAAAATAAAAATATTGTTATCGACTACATCCTCTATCCTTATTAGTGTCCGCCAGGCAACGCGTTCCGGCTTACGGTTACCAAGAAATTCATTAATACAGGTTTCTAGGCTATTAATCAGACTATCCGGATTGAATTCACCGGGCGTAAGGACAACAGGTATTTTTTCCCTAAATTTTCTTATCTCGTTGATTTCGGATTCTCCGAAACGTGTCACCAACACCGCAGGGATTTGTCGCTCATAGCATTCATAAACCACCTTAGCGCCATTTTCTGGAAAATAATTCCGTTTTTTTAGATGGTGGTCAGAAACTACAGCATCAGTTATGTGAATATTATTTTCCAAAAATGAATTAAGATTGGTAATTCCACTTTCCTGAATAACTGGTTCAAATGGGCTTTCTTCGACCGCAAATCCAGATGATTCTCTTCCATATTTATCGTCGTCAATAACGAAAACGCGATCTATTTGCCGTCCTTTAATCGCTAATCCCATTATATGCCTATTATTGGTAATTCGACACCTATTTCTGCTCCACCGAGCAAGCTATTTTCAATAGCAAATACTGAGCCTCCTAAATCCGTGGTGGCGTCTCTGACTATTGTCAAGCCGAGTCCAGTACCGTTTGGATTTGTTGTTTCGCCAGGTAACCAAATGTCTTTCACATTGATGCCTGTGATCCCTGGGCCATTGTCGTGAACTGAGATTTTAACAATATTTTCCTGCACTACTGTTTGAATTAAGATGCGCCGTTGTTCAGCAGTAGAATTTTCGAGCGCAGCAATGCTATTATTAAATAAATTGGTAATAATCGATTCAAAAGCTGCCTCACTTGAACGAAAATAAGGGTGTCCAGCCGCAAAATCCTCATCGACTATGATATCACGGCCCTCAAAAAAGGGCGCGAAAGTGTCCCTTACATTAGCGATGACATCATGAACGTCCACACGCGTAATGCGTCTTTTTTCATGCGACAGCAATTTCAGGGTGGCCGTGCCTAATACCTCCAGCGACCTGACTCCATTTAATATGCTTTTGATTGGTTTGGCAAAAACCGCCTCGTAGTTGGCGGGAAAGTATTCTTTTGTCCTCCGGTCTATCGCGTTGATAGCTTGCGTAATGACTTTTAATGGATTGCCTCTTGACTCATGCGAAAAAGTTGCCGCTGTTATTCCTGCGGTGCTGAGCGTCCGATAAAGCTGGACCTCTGCCTTGAGTACTTTGACTTCTGCCTGAGTAGCTTTGTCATATTTATTGAACAATTCTTCGATCTCCTCCCGATCCGCCGGATTCAATTTGCTTATACTCTGTTGTACCCGGTCACGTGTTTCAGTTGCTGCGGATGATGATTTCTCTCTATTCTTTTGGCGTTTAACCTCTGCGACACCTATCCTTTCTTTGGCCATCCAATCAAGGGCAGCCTGACAAAAAATTCTAATCTCATGAAAAACGTCACTTTCGATAAATCCCGCACGGTCAGTTTTCTGGGATAACAACCCTTCAGAATCACTTACTCGCACAACACCTATGGAATTATTAGTTGACGGTCGTTCTTCAGGACTCCTGGCTCGTGACAGATTCATGTTTAGCCAGTCGTTTCCAGGATTACCATACGGACTAACCCGCAAGCCATTTTGATACAAGTGCACACCTCCGAAATCCTTCAGCCAGTCCCGAATCTCTGTAATGGAGTTAGTCCGGCTAGTGAACATGGTCGAATTTAAAATAAATGACCAAAGATCAAATGTGGTAGCCGGACAATTAAATATTGTCGTGTTCCCTTTTCCAAGGATGTCTTCGTGAGTCGCTTCAAAAAGCGTTTGTCCGAGATAATCCATCACTCTGGCGGATGCATGGCCTGTTTGGTCGACCGAAGCGAAAAGGTGGTAATCGGCGTCCGAAAAATATCGTTTGGAAACCAAGACCTCCATTTCCTGAAATTCAGGCGATCGTAAAATGGGTTTAAATGCGGTCGGGTCATCATCGAAAGGATCTGCCAGTAAAATCAGTCCTCGTGCAATTTTTCTGACATCGCGTTCGCTGATATGTTGCTTCAGACCTCGGATGCTAATCGTTGAACCATGAGTAAGATTGCCAGGTAAATGATTGTGAATTATTGGTAGTTCCACGTTTTCGACGATATCCGCGGAATCAAATTGGGGCCAGTTGATGGTAAGCTGAAATTCCGATTCTATGTTCGATTTCGGCACACTTCGTAAATAAGCTATATTGCCCATCCTCAATGCGGCCAGCCTTCCAAGGCCTTTGCTGCCAGCCGGTGTGCGGCCGAGCGGCGTTATTTCTTTAATGGATTTTGAAGATTGTCCCAAAACGAGCCAGCCATTGTTAATTTCACTTGCATCCATGCCTTTTCCCGAATCATGGATGGTGATGGTACCTCCTTCATCAGTAATATCTTCCAGTTCTACCGTGCAGCTTGTAGCGTCAGCATCATAGGCATTCTTCACTAGTTCCAGTATACTTTGATCGATACTCGGATTGAGTTCCTCACCCAGTCGTTTGATAATTTCGGTGGAAAATTTAATATGGGCGAGCTGAACAATCGAATTGTCTATCATAACGGAATTTGAGATACAACTTTTACGGTTAAGTGACGACACCTGATCCGATCGTTGATCCAATTGTCCACGCGTTTGCTTCTCAATTTTTCAACAAGTTTGATACACGTCGAAAGCTTACCTGATTTTGGTTTTAAAACAATTAGGTGATTATCTACGAAAACCGGTTCGTCGATATCGATGACTGTTGCTATAGCGCGGTTGCTATCACCCATGCGTGAAGTGCGTTTAATCACAACAAAGGGGCATTCAACAGGGGTTCCGCAATGGAGCCTCCTGGATGGCCACTTGCTGATTTTTTCCCATCCTTTCATTCCCTTGCTCGTCAAAAACGGACGGCTCAGACCGGCTCTTGGATCGCGGTTGTCTACTACCTGTCCCACACGAATAACAAATTGATCGGCTATGGTGGAAGCAGTTGACGCTGATATGCCGACCCATTGAAATGATGGTTCTGCTTCTGAGGCTGCCGGTCTTTTATAAAGCTCAATAACAAAAACATCAATATCCGCGTATTTGTCAAACTGTCCGAGTAGATGTATTTTCTTTATATCGCACTTTAATTCCACCATTTTGCGCCATTTATCATATCGCGTTCCGCTTCGCAAAACCTCCGGAAGGATTGCAATAATTACTTTTCCTACACTGGCGTATGAAATAATGCGATCCATAAATACCGCAGCAGCAGACACTTTCCCTGAACTCCATTTAATGTCTGGCGGGGCCGGCATTGGGTTAAAAGGGGGATTCGTGATGATGTGGGATGCCGTATGATAGTTTAAATTATTTTCGAGAGCATCGCCCACTTTTATTGAAAATTCAAGTTTTTTAACTGCTTCTCCACCAAAAAGCAACAGGTTTTGAATCGATAGCCTCAGTTTTGCTGCTTCGCAAAACTCGGGGTGAATATCAGTTCCCCGTAATCCAATTTTACGCCCGTCGGCAGCGGCAATCGAAGATGCCGATATCAGCAGGTTGGCAGCTCCAACGCAAGGATCATAAATCGTATCACCATTTTTAAATTCGACGTTAAGTTTTTTTAAAACGTGATTTGCCAGATCGCTATTAGTAAAAAAAGCACCAGATTGTTTTCTTTTGTCGAGGTCCACGAGACGACGCAATTCGTCTTCTGCATAGCCATTCACATATTTAACAGCAGACCTTTCCCATTCTTCTTTTGGCGAAAAAAAGAAAGAATCAAGTCCTTTTTGAAGCTCGGTATTAAAAATATTATATTCCTGCATGCATGCGGCTTAACAATCATCTAAGTTACAACATTTCATTAATTTAAACATCCTGCGCTGTTCGAAATTTGCAATTCGAGCCTTCAGACGATTTGCGTGAAGGACAGCGGTGGATACCGGCCAACGAGCATAAAGCCTTGCAGGCATATGAACGTATGGCCCGACCCGGCCTCTACCGGCCGGGGCACACCATTGTTTTCAGTGTAAAGCCGAAAGTCAAAAGCCTAAAGGGGGTTAGTGCCGAAAAAACGTTGTGTGAAAAAATGGAACACCTGGAACGATGTACGGTATGGGAAACGATTAACATTTTTAGTGACTAACGCTGGGTTCAGTTTACATGGAAGCAACAGGAATCCGGCGCCGCTAAAGCTATGGCGGATGAAGGCAGATGGAGTCGCCATGCTTTGTAACAAATACATCACAAAACCACCCCGGATACACTAAGCTGCTAATGTTTGTATATTAGTAAACTCTATTAACTGATTTCATGAAGAAACTTTTACTTTTTTGCGGCTTGCTGCTTTGTGCACGGTTATGCGCGGGGCAGGAGACTTTCCCGGTTAATGGCCCGTATGATGTGCGGCCCGGGCAATATGCCTTTATCAATGCCACTATTGTCGCCAGCGCGGGCGAGACGCTAACCAACGGCACCCTGCTGGTGAAGGACCGCCTGATTGAAGCGGTAGGCGCCGGGCTGGCTGTGCCACAGGGTTATGTGGTGGTGGACCTAAAGGGCAAATACATTTATCCCGGCCTGGTTGACGCCTACAGCACCTACGGTATGCCCGAGGCACCGCGCGCAGCTTTTGCGCAGGGCGGTTTTGGGCGCGTGGCGGTTTATACGTCCACCAAACCGGGCGCCTATGGCTGGAACGAGGCAGTAAAACCGGAGATGAATGCCAAAGCGGTATTCCACGCAGATGCCAAAACAGCCGAGGATTTTAAGAAAAACGGTTTCGGCGCGGTGCAGACGCTGATACACGATGGTATTATGCGCGGCACCGGCGCGGTGGTTACCCTGGGCGATGAGCGCGACAACGAAGTGATGCTGAACGACCAGGCAGCGGCGCATTATTCGTTTACCAAAGGCACGGCGGCTACGAATTACCCATCGTCGCTGATGGGCAGTATAGCGCTGATCCGCCAAACTTATTACGATGCCGAATGGTACAAGGGCCAAAAGGAAGAGTACAATATCTCGCTGGACGAGTTTAACAAAGAACAGGCTATTCCCCAGGTTTTCGAGGTGACGGATGCACTGATGGTGTTGCGGGCCGAAAAGATTGCCAAAGAGTTTGGCAAGCAATACATTTTTAAAACAGACGGCAAGGAGTACCGCCGCATCGACGCCATGAAAGCAATGGGTGCGAGTTTTATCGTGCCGCTCACCTTCCCCGAGCCTTATGACGTGGAGGACCCGCTGGATGCGCGCAACATCAGCTATACGCAACTGAAAGACTGGGAGCTATCGCCCACCAACCCGGCTACGCTGGAGAAAGCGGGCATCAACTTCGCCATTACCAGCTACGGCCTGGATAAACCCGCCGATTTTTGGAACAACCTGCGCACCGCCATGGACTACGGCCTGACCGAAAAGGCCGCCCTTAACGCGCAGTCCATTTTATATCGCTGCCATCAGGCAGGGACCCGTTTCCGCCGAAAGTGAGCGGCGAGGTTTTGGTAATATAGCCCGTAAGCCGGAT
>JABDHD010000048.1 GCA_013285685.1 Bacteroidota bacterium | reverse complement strand
AGTCGGTGTTGGGGCTGCAAATATGTCGAATAATTTCGGAATTCGGAATTTCGATTTCGGATTTAAAATTTCAAGTAGTTCTCAATAAATCCGAAATCCGAAATCAAAATACATCCGAAATTGAAATTCCGCAATCCGAAATAAAAAAGCCCTTAAGCGAGGGAATAAAGCTCCTGCCTCTGTTTCTCCACCACATCGCTGTTGATATATTCATCATAGCTCATCAGCTTATCGATGGTGCCGCCGGGGGTGATCTCGATAATGCGGTTGGCCACAGTTTGAACCAGCTCATGGTCTCGGCTGGTGAACAGGATGGTGCCGCGGAAATCCTTCATGCCGTTATTCAGCGCCGTGATCGATTCCAGGTCGAGGTGGTTGGTTGGTTCATCAAGCATCAAAAGGTTAGCGGATTGCAGCATCATCCGGCTAAACATGCAGCGCATTTTTTCGCCGCCGGATAAAACGTTGCTTTTCTTCAAAACTTCCTCGCCCGAAAACAACATACGGCCCAAAAAGCCGCGGATAAACTGGTCGTCCTTATCGCCGGTGGAGTATTCGCGCAGCCAGTCGATCAGGTTGTCGTCTTTTCCTTTAAAATATCCGGCGTTGTCAATCGGAATGTCGGCCCAGTTGATGGTAACTCCCCATTTAAATTCGCCTTTAAAAGCTTTATCGCGGCCGGTTAAAATATCGTAGAGGGCGGTGGTAGCCAAACTGTTTTGCGACAGGACAGCAATCTTGTCCCCCTTATTCACCATAAAGTTGAGGTGTGCAAACAGCAGCTCGCCGTTAAGGGTTTTGCTAAGGTTTTCCACCTGTAATACCTGGTCGCCCGCCTCGCGGCCCTGGTTGTTGAAAATGATGCCCGGGTATTTGCGGTTAGAGGGTTGTATTTCGTCAATATTGATCTTCTCCAAAGCCTTTTTGCGGCTGGTGGCCTGCTTTGATTTGGAGGCGTTAGCGCTAAAGCGGCGTATAAATTCCTGCAGCTCCTTTACCCGGTCCTCGGTCTTTTTGTTCTGATCTGAACGTTGCTTCAGCGCCAGTTGGCTTGATTCATACCAGAAGGAATAGTTGCCGGTATAAATGGTCATCTTGCCAAAATCAATATCCACCACGTGCGTACACACGGAATCGAGGAAGTGCCTGTCGTGCGATACCACCAATACAATGGCTTCGTATGACGCCAAAAAATCTTCCAGCCAGCTTACTGTGTGTATATCAAGGTCGTTTGTAGGTTCGTCCAGCAGCAAAATATCTGGTTTGCCAAAAAGGGCCTGTGCTAATAATACGCGTACTTTTTGAGTATTGTCCAGGTCCTTCACCAGTTGGTAATGAAATTCTTCTTTAATACCCAAATTACTCAACAAGGTGGCGGCATTACTTTCTGCATTCCAGCCATCCATTTCAGCAAATAGGTGTTCCAGTTCGCCCGCGCGTTCGCCATCAGCATCGTTGAAGTCTTCTTTAAGGTAGATGGCGTCTTTTTCCTTCATTATGGCATACATTTCTTTATGTCCCATCAACACCGTTTCAATGACTGTAAATTCATCAAATGCATAGTGGTTTTGGCTTAATACAGCCATGCGTTCGCCTGGGGTAAAACTTACAGAACCGCTTGTTGGATCGACTTCGCCCGACAGGATCTTTAAAAATGTTGATTTACCGGCGCCATTGGCGCCAATAATGCCATAACAATTGCCCTGGGTAAACTTAAGGTTAACGTCCTCAAAAAGAGTCCGTTTACCATATCGAAGAGATAAATTAGATACCGTGATCATACGCCGCCTGTAATATTTGCCGCAAAAGTACGTTAAAAACCTTTAAAATGAGGTTTTACTTTATTTGAGTTTTTTGGCACCATTTTGGTGTAACATCATTAACGGTCAGTTGTCTAACTGTTAATAAGTTGATAAATAAACTAATATTACTGTAACATGATTGGGGAAATTTACGTTTACATTTTGAAAGAAGAATTTTAACCAATTATTAAACACGATGGCACTATTAATTGCGATATTGATAATAGTGAACGTAATGGTTTTTGTTAGACAATTAGAGAGAAGGAAGGAATATTAATTCCAATAATTGCGCAGGATAAAGATTACGTTTAACTTAATATAAGACCCAGGGATTGGGTTTGATGATCAACAAGTTTTTGAAGCGGACCCGAGGCGAGCATTTTCATCATCATATTCAAATCGGCCGATATAACATAACGGACATCGGTCCCGTTATTCACTGAAGATAATTCCCATTTCATTTCAAGGTCAAAAGGGGCTTCATCAGGGATGATTATGATCGCTTCATTTTCCACCCGGCTTGCTATTTGTACGCCAAGTTTTGCCATATTTTTGATGGTAAAGCTTGCGGTATCTCGCGTGGAATCCCAGTTATAAATATTATCGGGCATCAGCCGTTGATGGTTGTTCAAATCAGCCAAAAAATTATAGACATCGCCAACCAGGCGATTAATAGTAATTTTACTTTCGAAAGTAGTCATTAAGAATATCTGATTTTTGTCAACTGCTACTGCTACTGCCACTCCAGCCTACAATCCCCACTCAGCCGGGTTTTCGCGCCAGGCTTCAAGTAGTTGCACCTCGTTTTGAGAGATATACTGGTTTTCGACGGCGTATTTGATCAGCGCACTATAATTGGACAGGGTAACAGTTGGGCAACCCGCCTGTTTGAAATTTTCGGCTGCGACATCAAAGCTATAAGTAAAAATAGCGGCAAGGCCGGCAACGGTATAATCGGCGCTCCTGAGCGCCTCAACGGCCTGCAGGCTGCTTTTGCCGGTAGAGATAAGGTCTTCAATTACAACCACGCGTTTTCCGGGCATCACATCTCCCTCTATCATATTGCCCGTACCATGGTCTTTAGGTTTGGAACGCACATATATGAAAGGCAGCCCCATTTCCTGGGCCACAAGCGCCCCCTGTGGGATACCGGCGGTTGCAACACCGGCAATACACTCAACGGCGCCAAAAGTATCCTGTATCACGCGTGTGAGTTGCTGGCGGATATAAGTACGGATGGTTGGGTGCGACAGCGTAATACGGTTATCACAATAAATAGGCGCCTTCCAGCCCGATGCCCATGTAAAAGGATTATTAGGTTGAAGTTTAATTGCTTTAATTTGCAAAAGAAATTCGGCGACCTGCTTTTCTGTCTCTGATTTATCAAACATGGCTCAAAAATACAGAATTTATATTAATGAAAAGGTGATACTGGTTACAGAATGGAGGCCAAAAAAAAAGAAGGGCTATGAAATGCTTGACGATGAGGGCTTTGATCTGAAATTGGTATATACCTGGATATTGGCCCGTAAAAATAACCTGTTTTGTGTGCTGACTAAGGATGCCGCGGCTTTTATTAAATCAGTGGCAAAAAGTGTAACGCTAATCGAGGCGGCAGGCGGCCTGGTTACCAATGAAAAAGGCGAATACTTATTCATCTATCGCAATGACAAATGGGACCTGCCAAAAGGAAAGATAGAAAAGGACGAGAGCGTAAAAGAGGCTGCCGTGCGCGAAGTTGAAGAAGAGTGCGGTATAAAAATAAGCAGCCTCGGTGAAAAATTGTGCAAAACTTACCATGTGTACCTAAGCCGGGGCGAGGTGGTTTTAAAAAAAACCCACTGGTTTAAGATGGATTGCAAAGGGCTTTTTAAGTTGAAACCACAGAAAGAAGAGGGTATTACTGACGTGCGCTGGTTTCAGGCACATCATGTCGAGCCAATTCTTGCAAATACATTTCCGTCCATAATGGACGTGCTGGTGAAAGAAGGAATAATAAGCAGGAAGATGAAAAACCAGGAAACTGCCGAAATAACCGGCCTCTCCTAAAGCCCGGCTCTTAGCTCCTGGTGCTTAATTCTTGGTTCTTGATTCTAAAGAAAAGCAAGCGCCTCCTTCGGAATAAACTGGCTCACATCACCATTATAGCGGATGATCTCGCGCACAATGGTTGAACTGATGGAAGAATAACCCGGCTTGCTCACTATAAAAATGCTTTCGATCTCAGGTTCCAGCGAGTGGTTCATTTGCGCAATCGCCTTTTCATATTCAAAATCGGACACAGTACGGATGCCGCGGATCATGTAGGCAGCCCCGATGCTTTTGCAGAATGCGACAGTTAACCCCTCATAAGCCACGATGTGTATGCGCGGGTCGGTCTCAAAAACGGCGCGCAGCATTTGCTCCCTTTTTTCTACGCTCAGCAGCCCCTGTTTTGAGCTGTTTACACCGATGCCAATGTAAACCTTATCAAACAGGCTTACTGATCGTTTTACAATGTCAACATGGGCTTTGGTAACCGGGTCAAACGACCCCGGGAAAAGTGCTATCTTCATTAGCTGCGCGGTGAGATTTATGTACAAATCTATAAATCATTCTTTAAATATCATTTAAATAAAAATTGCGGCCGGAATGGGTGCAATCGCCTTTTTTGCCGCTTTAATGTGCTTAAACCGCAACTTTATAAAGCCGGCGACGTAATAGCCTTAGCTTTCAATAAATGAAATATTACGTTCAACTGCTGCGCCCTAAGGACTGGGCAAAAAACCTGTTCCTGTTCATCCCCTCATTTTTTGCGGGGCATTTTTTTGTGCTGCACAAACTCGAACTGCTGTCCGTAGGCTTTTTAGCATTTTCCTGTTTCGCAAGTAGTATTTATATCATTAACGACTACCGCGATATCGAGAACGACCGCAAGCATCCCAAAAAGTCAAAACGCCCGATGGCTTCAGGCAAAGTGCCGCCTTCGCATGGCATTATCATCAGCTTTGTGCTCGTCCTGATTGGCAGCGGCCTGGCGTACCTGGTCAACACCGACCTTTGGCTCTTATTTATATTGGGCGTTTATTACGTCATGAACATTGGGTATTCATTCGGCTTGAAAAATATTGCCGTGCTGGATATGATTATTGTGGCCATGGGATTTATATTGCGAATTAAAGCCGGGGCGATAATAGTAAACGAAGAGACCACCGATTGGCTGATCATTATGACCTTCCTTTTAGCCTTATTTATGGCGATAGCCAAACGGCGGGATGATATACTGTTGCAGGAAAGCTCGGGAATGAGCATGCGAAAATCGCTAAGCGGGTATAACCTGAGTTTCCTGGATACGATGCTAGGCCTTTTCAGTGCCATCGTCATCGTCGCCTACCTCAATTACACACAGGATGACGACTCTATCCGCAGGCTTGGTACTTACCGGCTCTATTACACCACCATATTTGTAATAGCGGGCGTTATGCGTTACCTGCAGGTGGTTTTTGTAAAAAAAGACTCGGGGTCGCCTACCGAAATACTTTTTAAGGACCATTTTATTCAAATCACTATTTTATTATGGGTGGCTTGTTTTTTCACTATTTTGTACCTGCCGCATTCGCCCATCTTTAATAAATGAAAAAGCAGATAGCCAACTGGGGTAATTACCCGGCAATTGAGGCCGATGAGGCAAGTTTTGTTTTTGACGATCAACTAAATAACCTGATCCGAAAAGGCGAATCGTTTATTGCCCGCGGAAACGGGCGCTGCTACGGCGATGCATCTTTATCCGAACGGACAATATCAACCTTAAAATACGATAAGATACTTTCCTTTGATAAGGAGAATGGAATTTTTGAGTGCCAAAGCGGTATCACCCTCGACCAGGTACTTACTGTAATTGTTCCGGCTGGTTGGTTTTTGCCGGTTACGCCGGGCACCAAATTTATTACGATAGGCGGAGGATTAGCCAGCGATGTACATGGCAAGAACCACCATGTTGACGGCTCAATCTCCAATCATGTTATTGAAATGGATGTAGTGCTTGCATCTGACGAAGTGATCACCTGTTCGCCGGACAACTGCCCTGATCTTTTTGAAGCCACTTTAGGCGGAATGGGCCTTACCGGTGTAATTAGCAGGGTAAAGATCCGGCTAAAGAAAATAGAAACCTCGATGATCCGCCAAAAGCAGGTCAAAGCTGCTAACCTGCAGGAACTGATCGGGCTTTTTGAAGCCTATAAGGATTATACCTATTCGGTAGCCTGGATTGATTGTCTTAAAAAAGGCACACATTTCGGCCGCAGTATTTTAATGCTCGGGGAGCATGCAACTGTGGATGACCTGGCCGGGGTTCAAAAAAACGATCCGTTAAAACTTCCTAAAAACAAACAAATTACTTTTCCATTCAATTTACCTTCGTGGGTACTGAACAAATTCTCGGTTAAGGCATTTAACTTTTTGTACTATACCAAGAATTTCAAAAAGGAGATCAACAACATTGTCTCCTACGAGCCTTTCTTTTACCCCCTGGATGCCATACTTCATTGGAACCGCATGTACGGTAAAGCCGGTTTTGTACAATACCAGTTTGTTTTACCGCTGGATGCCGGACAAGGGCTGATCGAAATTTTGGAGCGTATAGCCGATGAAGGGCTGGGTTCATTCCTGGCGGTTTTAAAGGTTTTTGGCAAGCAAGAAAGCATCATCTCCTTTCCGAAAGAAGGATATACCCTTGCGCTCGATTTTCCCGTTCGTAAAGGTTTACTGACGTTTTTAGACGAACTTGACCGCCTGGTATTAAAATATCATGGCCGCCTTTATATGTCGAAGGATGCCCGCATGAAACCCGAAATGCTGGTTGCCGGTTACCCCGAATTAGAAAAATTTAAAGCCATTATTAAAAAATACAATCCTGAAGGTAAGATACGCTCTGTTCAGTCTGATCGATTATTGTTAACTTCATGCAGCTAAATTATTGATGGAAACCGTACTGATCCTCGGGGCAACTTCTGACATCGCTATTGCGATAGTCAAAAAATTTGCCTCAAAAAAATATAATATACAACTTGCTGCCAGGAACCCCGCGCAGCTTGAACCAATCAAGTCGGATATTAAAATAAGGTACGGCGTGGAATGTGACGCATTTGCATTCGATGCGCTTCAGTTTAGCACACACGCGCTTTTTTTCGAAACGCTTAAGCCAATACCAAATGTGACCATAACGGTTTTTGGGGTAATGGATGAAGAGGACAAAGCGTTTGATAGCTGGCAGCTTACGCAACGGATGATCGATACCAATTACACGGGGGCCGTCTCTATCCTCAACATCGCGGCTAAACATTATAACGAACAGAAAAAAGGCGCCATTATCGGCGTAAGCTCTGTTGCCGGGGATCGCGGCAGGGCAAGCAAACTGATCTATGGCAGCTCAAAAGCGGCATTTAATGCTTATTTGTCCGGCCTGCGGAATAAATATTTCAAGTCTGGTATTCATGTAATGACAGTCAAGCCCGGTTTTGTGTATACCCGCATGACGGAGGATTTGAACCTGCCAAAGCTGCTGACATCAACCCCTGATGAGGTGGCTGAAATCATTTACGCAGGATTTTCGAAGAAGAAAAATATTATTTACGTAAAATGGTTCTGGCGGTATATTATGCTCATCATCAAAATGATCCCCGAATTTCAATTTAAAAAAATGAAGCTGTAGATTTTTACCGCGAAGGCCCCAAGTGACACCAATATTTTTATTTATTGAATAGCCGGGAAGCGGCTTAAAACCAATAATAATCATAGCCGTCGGCTTTAGCCGACGGACCAATAAAAAACAAACGGACGGCTTTAGCCGAAACACGCGAGATAGTTTGGGCTAAAGCCCACCATTATAGCGACTTTTTACCCGTTGACTGAAGTCAACGGCAATGAAAAATTATTTGAGGGCATTTTTAAACAGTTTCTTTTCTGATGAGGAAAATCGCTTTTTTTGATTTCGACGGAACGATCACCACAAAAGATACGATGTTTGAGCTGATCAGGCATCAAAAGGGGAATGGCCAATTTTACCTGGGCTTCCTGGCTAATATTCCCGTTTTTGCAGCATTGAAATTGAAACTCCTGTCCAAACAAGCAGCAAAAGAAAACCTGTTAAAATACTTTTTTAAGGGTATAAGCCTTCCGGCCTTTCAATCAGGATGCGATGTTTTTGCCGAGGTTAAATTGCCCTTACTTGTCCGGCCGGGTGCATTATCTGAGATAAAGAAATTACAACAACAGGGTTTCGAAATAACGGTCGTATCCGCCAGCGCAGAGAACTGGATCAGGAAATGGACTGATAATATGGGGCTAAATTTATTGGCTACACAGCTGGAAACAGTTGATGGAAAGCTCACAGGTAAGTTATCGGGCCTGAATTGTAACGGCGCGGAAAAGGAAATGAGGATCAGGTCGGCATATGATCTTTCAAAATTTGACGAAATTTACTGTTACGGCGACTCAGGCGGCGATAAGCAGATGCTGGCGCTTGGCACCAAAGTTTTTTATAAGCCATTCAGGTAATCAAACCTACTTCCTGATATCAAAGGAAAGTAAAGTATAGCTGTTGTTTTTAAAGATCACGCTGCTGCTTGCAAAAGATGGCTGCCTGTAATATTTGTAATCCGGGTTTGCAAGCAATACATCGCCAACTTTATATGCCGAGAACATGTTTTTTGCCGTATCCGGCGTTGATGAGGTTAAAAAACTAAGCATTTTAACCCGGTCAGCCTCGCGTTGATCGTAACTCACATAAGGGTTTGAAAAATACGTTTCCACCGAAACCATTTTAATCCCGGTTGGCATTACCGGGAAAAGCGACAGCCCATGGGGGCATAGCAGCACATTGTCAAGCGGTACGTTTTTGACGATATAGTTGTAAACATCGATCTTGTCCGTTTCTTTTTCTTTGTTTAACGCCTCCTGCCGCAGATCCGAAAAGTCCCAGCGGTTACAGTATATGGGCAAATAAACCAACATATAAAGGAGTATGGCAAATACAAAAAAGTTATTCGCGAATACTGGCGAAAACTCCTTTTTGGATCGTTTTGAAAGCCATTGCACCAGCAGGTTGAACAGGTAGATAAAACCAAAGCCGAAAAATATGGATTGCAAGGCCTTGAAGTAGAAGAAATAATGAAAAGCGGGAATGGTGTCCGGCAGGTTAAAGTGAATGATCTTATCGACTGTGGGCACCGCAGATTCATAAATATACATTAGCAACGTAACGCCAAGCCAGCACCAGAGGAGTTTTCTTAAGACAGGGTTTTTAAAATTCTTGTAGGACCAAATGAACCCGATGATGGAAATGATGAGCGAAAAAGTAACGTTCAGCTTCAGCAGCGTAAATGTCTCTTTTCGCGCGAATATTCCGGGCGCGCACTCCAGGATGATGCGGTTAACAAAATGCAGGTGATATTTACCATAAACATAATACAACATCGGGAAGGCGAAGATGATAAACGGTATCACGGTAGCAGCGCCCTGCAAAAAGTAAGTACCGACTAAATTGTAATGTTTGTCCTGAAGGGCGCGCAGCACTTTTTGTCCCTGCATGATAATTAAGATCATCACCATGATGAATACCGGGGCTGAATGGCCCAGGAAGGCGACCCCCATTACCGCGCCAAGTGCGATAAACCAGCCCATTTTTTGTGAGTCGAAGGCTTTGTAACAGCAAAGCACAGATAGATAAAACAGCCATTGTGTAGCGGTATCCGATACCATCCAGGGCGAATAGGTTGCTGCGCCCCAACAGGGCAAATTGCCGGCGATTAAAAAGACAAAACAAAGCAGGGACGACAGGGCGATTTTATAGTCAAACAGCTTAACCAGTACAATAAAGAATACGATTGGATTGATCAGGTTTAAAAAAGCGCCGCAACGGGCCACCACCACGTTTATGGGCCATCCCAAAAGTTTTACGAACAGCGTTTCGGACAGGAAAATGATGGGGTTGTACCACATATACTGGCCCAGCATGCTCGGATCCTGGCCGTAATGCCCGGTTAGCGTGCCCCGGATATAGGCAATATCGCGGTCAAAGTCGGGCTCTGAGGCCCAGTGAAGATCGTGAACGGTTTTGTAGCATTGAATAAACGCTACCAGCAGCATAATAATGCAGGCGATTACATACCGGGTATTGTCCTTCATCGGCATTTAAGGGGTATTAAACAGTTATCAATCAGGGAACGGCTTAAAGCGTAAAAATAACTTTTTTATAGATATCCTGTTGAGCGTTGGCAGAATGTTTACCTATATTATTATCCACAAACGGTATTATTCCACAAGTTTGTTGATTTGCGCATATTGTAATAGCATGATGGTCTTACCGTCCTTAATTTCCCCGGTACCGATCATTTCCAGCGCTTTTTCAAATGGTATCTCCAGCACTTTTATACGCTCGTCTTCTTCGGCTACGCCGCCACCATCGCTAACTTTCATATCATGGGTATATTCAGCCACAAAAAAATATAATATTTCCGTAACAGAACCGGGCGACATGTAAGCCTCGAATATTTTTTTAATATCGGTAATCTGGTAGCCGGTTTCTTCCTCGGTCTCGCGTTTTATGCAGTCTTCCGGGTTATCCCTGTCAAGCAAGCCGGCGCAGCATTCAATCAGCATGCCTGTTTCATTGCCATTAATGTACGTCGGCAGCCTGAATTGCTGGGTAAGCACCACGGTTTTTAACTGTTTGTTGTACAACAGGATGGTGGCGCCATTGCCACGATCGTATGCTTCGCGATTTTGCAACAGAACTGTACCGTCGTGCTGTACAGTTTCATAAGTTACTTTTTTAAGCGTATACCAATTGTCGGAGAGGATCTCAGTATTTAGAATTTTTATTTGAGTCATTCGAATGAATTTTTGTCGTCCGCCTGCCTGAAGAAAGAAAATGACGAGTTGCCATACCGGCGCTGCTCGGTAAAAGCAGGATGTTTGGTTAAATTTTGCATCGACTGGTGCTCCACGATCAATAATCCGCCGGGCGCCAGCAGGTTCCGGTCGAATATAATCCCCGGTAATTCCCGTAGTTTATTTAAATCGTAAGGCGGGTCGGCAAATACCAGGTCAAACTGATCCGTCTCGAGCTGCAGGTATTTAAAAACGTCGTCGTTATAAACTTTTATACTGTCCAGTTGATGCTGGCGCGAAATATCTTTCAGGTAATTAACGCAATAGATGCTCCTGTCTACCGAAATAACCTGGCTTGCGCCCCTTGAGGCAAATTCCATCGAAATATTTCCCGTGCCGCTGAAAAGGTCCAGCACGCGGATATCTTCAAATTCAACCTGGTTTTGCAGAATATTGAACAGCGCCTCCTTGGCCATGTCGGTCGTCGGCCGTACCGGCAGATTTTTGGGTGGATTTAGCCTGAGGCCCTTTAGTTTGCCGCCTATGATTCGCATAATGACAATGCGGAAAGCGATAAAAGCTTATGAGATGGGATTTGGCCGGGTAACTCAAGAACCTTGATGCCGTTGATCTCCATCTTCGGAAAAAAATCGCCAAGGCGTTTCATATTCTTATCATCGATAGTAACTTCCCCGCTCAGGATCAGTGTGGTTTCTTTCGGCTTTAAGTTTAGCTCGTCGCAAACGAATGAGGTAAAATAAACCAGTTCTTCCTCATTTTTAAATTCGAAAGTATTGTAAAACCGGATGCTTTTGCCCTGGAAATAAAGAAATTGCACGTTGGCCCTGCTGATGTCGAGATAAAGACTGCCCGATGACGGACGACTCCCAGCAATTGCCTGTATCCATCCGCGGGCGTTATAAAACGTGTTCCCAAAACCAAATTTCTCCACCGCTGACGCAAGGTGTTCAGGCGTTTTATAGATGATATTATTTTCGGCGTCCAGCGCTTGCGCAAAAACCTTTTCATCCTGCCTTACATCTAACAGCCGGGCAAAATCCGCAACGTGCCCTTCCTGGAACAGACTTTTTGGGACTAGCGTCAGCCCGGTGGCCGGCAACCCGATAATAACTCTCCGGTAAGTGGCAGTTAGTATCTCGCTTAATTGTTTGGGATGCGCCAACTCGTCGAGATCGCAGTTTTGCGCATAAACCATCAGCCGGTTTTGATGTACAAAAGCATAGCTGAACGAGGTTAGATCAACCTGTAAAAGCAGCGAATAGCTGTAAGCCTGGTACAGGTTAAAGCTATTGTCGGTATAATTGTTATTGTGATCGTACATGCAGCCAGGCAAAAGTAACTATTTTTTATTATTCTACCCACCAGGCGCCCCGATGGGGCGAATTTTACAATCCGTCCCGACAGGACATGTTTTTTTCGCTCCATCGGAACGCCGGGTGAACTACTACCCACCAGGCGCCCCGATGGGGCGAATTTTAAAATACTGTCCCGACAGGACGTGTTTTTTCGTTCCATCGGAACGTCTCGTAGGTAGAGCGACGATGTGATTTGCATTGGACTGCAATATTTGGCGGGATGATATTATGCTTTTAGATATTTTCCATTCGCATCGGCATAATTTTAGCGGCAGTCGTTTCCGCCTTAAGCCTTTCCGGCTGGGTTTTGCCGGCCTGACGTTTGTCAAACAGACGCATAATAGTTGGCTGAACCTGGTTTTCGAGCAGGTAAGTAACCACAGCGACTACAGGTATGGTAATCAATACGTATAGCATTACGTTATGAATCAGCAGGGAGAACATAAACACGATTGGAAAGTGAGTAATATACAGCGCGTAGGAGTGCTTGCCTAAAACGGCGCCGCTTTTATTAATCAGTTCAATTATCCTTTGCTTGAATTTCGATATATGAAGCAGGTAACCTATGCCCATATAAACATAAGGCAAGGTGCTATAGGCCAATGCGTTTTTAAGCGGCAGATACCGGATGGTTAAGGCGCAAATTACAATGGCCAGATGGGGTATCACCAAATAGATCAGTTTTAATTTATAACCTGACTGGGGGAGCTGCAGGCAGTACCAAAGGAATGGAATGGCAAATAACGACAGGATGAAATACTTGAACGGGTCGTAAAAGTTATCGATGAAGTGCATTCTTGAAATAAGCGGGAGGATGCCAAGGCAGAAAAAGGCAGCATTTCGATCAGCATAAAAATAGCTCCGGTATTCGTAAATATAGTAGCCCACCAGCCAGATGGACGAAAACGCCAGGATGGCGATGATATGAAAAAAAACATCTTTTTCGACTTTGAGAAAATATAAGGGTATCGATGCCAGCGCGATCAAAAACCAATAAAAGACGGCCCTTTTTTGATTGCGCCCAATGGTGAGGGCAAAAAGCACATAAAATCCCATCTCGAATGAAAGTGTCCATACCGCCAGGTTGCTTTGTATGCTCGGTACGATGTAGCCCATATAGTCGCCCATGGTGCTGACCATGAAGAAATTGCCCACGCTGGTTTTAACCGATGGAAACGGACGATGGGTTACAAACAATGCAAAAAAGGCCAATAACATCCCCGCGATGAAAAGCGGGTAAATGCGTATAAACCTGTTTTTCAGAAATGCTATCGCCGGTTTGGGCTTCCGGCTTTCGGTAAGGTTAATCACGATCCCGGACAGCATGAAAAAGATCATCAGCGCATCCATACCCCAATAGGCCGTCAACTGTGTTGGATGCCCCGTTGGCGCGTAGAAGGCGATGTGCCAGCCAAAAATAAATACGGATGCCGTGCCGCGGAAGAATTCGAGATAAAGTTTTTTCATAACAATAAGTCCAGGTCACCATTATTTTCGTACAACCTCCGCGACTATGCTTTATACGAATAGTTGCTTTACAAGTTAGCCCGCCAATGATAATATTTTTGAAAATATTGATCAACAAGTAGTTAAATGTTCAGCAAGCAGGTTAAATTTGACGCGGCTCAAAAATTTAATGGGTAAAACAGAAAACAATTGACTACCGATAATATTCGTAAAGCATTTCCCCACGAGCCAACCGGGCAGCAACTGCAGCTTTTTGACAAGCTGCACAGCTTTTTGGCGAGTGATGACGGTGATGAATGTTTTATTTTAAAAGGTTATGCCGGCACGGGTAAAACCACCATCGTCGGCGCTTTGGTAAAGGCTTTGCGCGGCTACAATTTTAAGTCGGTTTTGTTGGCCCCGACTGGCAGGGCAGCTAAGGTGATCACCGCATACTCAGGCCGTAAGGCCTTTACTATTCACAAGCGTATTTACCGGAAAAAATCGTCCATAAATGTGGATGAGGGGTTTTCAAGAGGCGATAACCTGGCTGATAATACCCTTTTTATCGTGGATGAAGCCTCTATGATCAGCGATGAGATCGGGTTTAACCATCGCGCTTCCCTCCTCTTCGACCTGGTTAATTATGTTTACAACGCCAAAAACTGCAAGCTGATGCTAGTGGGAGATACCGCTCAATTGCCCCCGGTAGGTTCAGAAGACAGTCCCGCTTTGGACATTAAGCTGATGAAAGACAAATTCGG
This sequence comes from Bacteroidota bacterium, assembly GCA_013285685.1. Taxonomy (GTDB): domain Bacteria; phylum Bacteroidota; class Bacteroidia; order Sphingobacteriales; family Sphingobacteriaceae; genus Mucilaginibacter. Next base: position 14,558 of record JABDHD010000048.1, on the reverse strand, counting down.
GCTGGATGTTTTTAGCTTTGAGTTGACAGATGTAGTCCGCCAGCAAAAGGACTCGGGCATTTTGTTTAATGCCACAAAGGTTAGAGAAATGGTGCGGGCGGAAAAGGAAAAAATGCCCAAGATCGTCACCAAAGGGTACAAAGATATTTTCCGGATGGGCGGCGAGGTGCTGGTAGAAGGGCTTAATTATGCTTACCGGAAATACGGCGACGATAACACACTCATCATCTGCCGCTCAAACAAAAATGCCAACGCCTATAACCAACAGATACGCGGCCGCATTTTATACCGTGAAGAAGAACTAACCGGCGGCGACCAGGTTATGGTGGTAAAAAACAATTATTTCTGGCTACAGGACCAGGAAGAAGGCAGCACCAATTTTATTGCCAATGGCGATATAGCCCGGATCAAACGCGTTCGGCGGGTTGAAGATATGTATGGTTTTCGCTTCGCGGATGTCCAGATGGAGTTTACCGATTACGCCGAAGACCCGGTGATCGAATGTAAAGTACTGCTCGACACGCTTTATACGGAAGCGCCGGCGTTGCCTGCGGATGATCAGAAACGGTTTTACCAGGAGGTGATGAAAGATTATGACCATATCCCAAACAAACGCCTTAAGTGGGAGGAACTAAAGAAGAACCCCTACTATAATGCCCTCCAGATAAAATTTGCCTACGCCGTTACCTGCCACAAGGCCCAGGGCGGCCAGTGGGATGCTGTATTTGTTGACCAGGGCTACCTGACGGAAGAAATGGTAAATACTGATTTTTTGCGCTGGTTTTACACGGCATGCACACGTGCCACGCATGAATTGTTCCTGGTGAATTTTAACCGGATTTTTTTTGCCGGCGGCGAAGAAGATTGATGTGAAGAAGTCCGGAAAGTCCGAAAGTCGGGAAAGTCCGAAAGATGATTGTAGTTGGGTTAAATATACTTCACCGTTCTTTATCTTTTCCGTCTTCCGGACTTCGGACTTTCCGGACTAAAACAGCGCGGAATTATTTCTGTTTAATTGCGGGAAAAGGATATTTACAATTTATAATGATCGGCAGTATGCCCCCCGAATAATTCAATTTCTTATTCACATCCCTTTTAACATTATCCATGCTTTGCTGGGAAAGCGCCCAATCCAGCGGAACCTGGCGCTGGTCTTCATCCAGCGGCTCATCAATTACCAGCCCGTTATTTTCGCGTTTGCCTGCTTTCGCATTGAAGTGCCTCGTGAGCCCGTTAAGCTGCTGCACCGCCATATAGGTACGGCCATTCCGGGTATCATAAATGCCCAGGATTATTTCGGATATTTCATTGGCAAAACTGATGTCTTTAGTTTGATTTGCCGGGTCGTTGCTAAACCGCAGGTAAATAACCACGGGGTAAACTTGCCGGCTCATCGAATCGGCCCTTACCTGGTAAAGCAATTCCTCCATGCTTGCCGCGCCCGTATTTTCATAGTAACCGCCATCCACGTAATGGAGCTTCCGGTCATAAAACTCATTTTTTTCCCGGATCATGCCGCCGGGTGAAGTGAGCGGAAAGCGGCTGCTGAAATTGATCGCCGTGCTGTAATTAATGCTGGTATCGTGCATTTTAGTACGCAGCAGGTCCCGTTGCCGGGCATAGATAATATTACCAGGTATAACGTTGGTTATCCAGCATTGATTGCCCGTTTCCACTTCCGTCGTATTGATCAGCAGCAAGGGCAGTGGATGCTTATACTGGTTTTGGTAGGGAGCCAGGAAGTCGTTTTTGAATGTATTTTTCGCACCCGGCCTGATGATCTGTGCAAAGGCATATTCCCATGAGTTTTCCAGCGCGATAGCCCTGTCGAAACGGTTAATATGTATCGGGATAAATAAATTAAGCAGGTCGCCATAAAACATCTTGCCGACGATTGGCGCCAGGCAGTCGTGCCTGAAAAAGAGCTCTGCCGGGGATGCTGAGTCATCTTTTACAAAATCGGATGGGCTATTGAGATAGGTTGTGGCGTTAAAAAAGCCCAGCCCCAGGCTGCCGCCCGATACGCCCGACATGGCGTAAACCGACCTTTTAAAGTCGATGTTTTTGGCCGCCAGTTTCTTTTGCAGTTTATCCAGGAAAATGGCGGTATATGCGCCTGTCCTGAAGGCGCCGCCCTCGGCGCAAATAAACACAACCGGGTATTTGCCCGAGTCGGGCTTTTCCTTAAAGCTTGTTTTGTAATCGGTAAACCAGCGTTCGAAATGCGTTTTGAAAGTGATCCTTTTAAAATCAGTCGGATGTACCCTCACCGGGTGGTCGTTGTTGAAATAAGATGAGCATAATACCAGCACAAACAGGCAAAAACGCAGCGACAACCAGGATTTACGCAGGACAGCAAAGTCGACATATAAAACGCCGATGTAGATGCCTATCCAGCAAGCCAGCGACCCGCACAGCAGGCCCGGCGCACCCAAAACCTCAAATATACCCCTGTCGGCAGGTATAAGGCTGATAGCCAGCAAGATGCTAAACGCGCCAATAAAGATCCACTTTACCTGTTTGTGCAAAACTTTATAAAATGACAAAGGGATATCGTAAATCCACCGGAATGAACCCGCTTCGTCCGATCCGCCGTCTTCAAATTTGGTGAATATAAAATCGGCCGGTACGCTAACCCCCGCGGCCACTATTTTCGTGTCCTGCGGAAATTTGTCCCGCTCCGCTGCCGGGAAATTCTCAAAATAATTCGTAAAGGTTTTCAGGTTTTCCCGTTCAGGGCCAAGGTAGTTCCCGGGTTTGGGTAAAAGGAAGACAAAATCATTGTAGATGCCAAAAATTTTGCTGGTCCAGTATCGTTCAGCCGGGCTTAACCGGGTAGAACTTAGAAACCATCTTTTGCTGAGACGCTGTTTTTTAACATCGTCCACCGAATGAAAATACAAATTGGTAAGGATGCTTAAAAGCCAGTAAACAAAGCCCAATGTGATGAGCAGCGATGGCCACAGGTCTTCTGTTTGGGCGTTTGGCGCGGTAAGTTGAATCACTACCAGGCTCACCATAACCAGCGCCGAGGGCAGCAGCAGGCAACAGCCGGCAATTAAGCGCTGCGCAAACTTGCGCCATTCAACCCGTTCGGCGCTCAGGCTTTTCCCCGAGTTATCAGTAACATAGATGGAATAACGGGCGCCAAATTCCGAGATGATGCTCCAGGTAAATAAGCCGATGAGCAAGGATACAAGACTTGATATATTGCCCGAATGTACGTCCTCTAAAACCAGCGAGAGCGCATCGCGGCCCGGAGCGATGAACAGGAATAAAAAAAGCGCCAGTATACCAAAAAGTAAAAAAACGCCCGCACTGCGTACCAAATCGATCAGGTCGATCATCCTGGTTTTGTATGGGACAGGTGCACCCGAATTTTTAAAATGTTTATACCCGACTTTTAAATTAGGAATAAAACTCTTGAGTAAAATCCGGGGAAAGTTCATAAAATAACCAGGTGGCAAGCAAATATAGGCAATCAGCAAAACATAACAGGTAATCAAAACAACGGCTGGGTTTGCCCGTTATGCTTTAAGTTGTATCACTTAAACAAAGATCGCCACTAACGAAGATAGCCATGAGAACATATAATAATTTAGTGGAAGCCACTAACGACCTGATGAAAAGAGGGTATACAGAAAACCTGAGTCTTGAAGGCGATACGGTTGACGATAAGGAAAAAAAAATACAGATGATTGCCGACGAGTTTGAGATCGACGAATTTTATCGCTTTGAAGGGGCAAGCGACCCTTCGGACATGTCGATCGTATACGCCGTTCATTCCGACAAATACAATTTAAAAGGCGTTTTGATCAATGCGTTCGGCACTTATGCAAATGATAGCACATCGGCCATTGAAGCGAAGCTGCATCACTACCAGGTCAGCGGCACTTTACATTCGGAGGATAGGCCTTCTTGAAGATAGTGGCAGTTTTTAGTGGCAGTAGCAGTTTCTGGCCCGTATGGACTGCTACTGCAACTGCAACTGCTACTGCAACTGCTACTGCTACTGCCACTTCCTACTTAATCATCCCCAGCAACTTCTTCCCCCGCGATTGTATAGCCGCGGTACCGTTCCGCATTAAAAAATGCAATTGGTTGGCCAGTTCTTCCTTTATCCATGGATAGCGGACGCGCAGGTTAAAAAGGGCCTCGGCGGCAAAGCATTTCACGGCTATTTTTACTTTCGGATCGATCATCCAATCAAAGCATTGCTCCACAACCGGTTCCATATCCAGCGACTGCACTTTTTCGCGGATCACCTTTGGCGCTTTTTTCCCGGTAACCTGCATCGCGATTTTAACATAATGCCGCTGGCAGCTTTCGTGTTTTATCTCTTTTATCCGCGACAGCCAATATTCCAAATCATCAACGCATTTTTCCTGGTCCTGCAAAAACGCGTTCTCCAGTATCCAGGCGGCATGGAAGGCTATCGCACGGTCGGCATGAAAGGTAATATCGATAAGGTCGCGCAGGGCGAAGTCATGCTCCTTAAGCAGGCGCGTTAACTCCAGCACCCGGTTTTTACCGATGGTTCCGGTGATCCTTTTGATAAGCTCATCCTTTGAGATCATTTTGGAGGTGAAAGGATAAAGGTAAAACGTATTGTTCAATTTGCTAAAGGTTTTTGTTCCGATAGATATTGCACCCTTTCAAGCTTGCCTTTTGAGGCGACTGGCCTCTGTGTAACTCCGTTTTTCCTCTGCGTCCTCCGTGGTAAAAATAGGCAACTCAAACCTTTCACCTCAACATTACAACCTTTCAACGTTCCAACGTTTCAACACCTCAACAAAAATTCTACATTTGCTGTCCGTTAACAGATAATTGATACATGGTTAAATTCAACCGTTTTACATTGAACAATGGCCTTCGGGTCTTAGTTCATGAGGACGATACTACCCCGATGGCGGTGCTCAACATTTTATATGATGTTGGCGCCCGCGACGAAGACCCCAACCAAACCGGCTTTGCCCATTTGTTTGAGCACCTGATGTTTGGCGGCTCCGTAAATATACCGGCCTATGATGAGCCCTTGCAGCGCGTAGGCGGCGAGAATAACGCTTTCACCAGCAATGATATCACCAATTACTATATCACCCTGCCCTCTGCAAATATCGAGACTGCCTTTTGGCTGGAAAGCGACCGGATGCTGAGCCTCGCTTTCAGCAAAAAAAGCCTGGACGTACAGCGTAACGTGGTGATAGAGGAGTTTAAACAGCGCTATCTCAATCAACCCTACGGCGATGTTTGGCTTAAGCTGCGCCCGATGATCTATAAAAAGCACCCTTATCAATGGGCGACTATCGGCAAGGAGATCAAACACATCGAGGACGCTAAAATTGAAGATGTAAAGGCTTTTTTTAAAAAGCATTACAACCCGCAAAATGCCATTATGGTAGTCGGCGGGGATGTGAAGACCGAAGATATAAAGCAATTAGCCGAAAAATGGTTCGGCCCGATACCCGCCGGTGAAAAATATCACCGCAACCTGCCGCAGGAACCGGAGCAGCACGACGAACGCCGCCAAACCGTTATTGCTAAAGTGCCGCTTAATGATGTTTATATTGCCTTCCAGATGGGGGCGAGACTGGATGAATCCTATTACGCTGCCGAACTGATCTCGGACATACTTTCGCGCGGCAATTCTTCCCGCTTGTACCGTAACCTGGTTAAAGAAAAACAAGTGTTCAGCGAGGTACACGCCTATATGACCGGAAGCATCGATAAGGGCATTTTTGCTTTTGAAGGCAAGCCGCTTGAAAATGTAAGTATTGAAACAGCGGAAGCGGCCATATGGGAAGAACTGGGTCGATTGAAAACCGAACTGGTGCCGGCCGATGAATTGACGAAAGTTAAAAACAAGATAGAATCGACGATGATCTTTTCCGAAATGGCATTACTGGATAAAGCCATGAACCTAGCCCAGTTTGAATTATATGGCGATGCCGACATGCTGAACCACGAAACGGAAAAATACCTGTCGGTAACAGCGGAGGAGATAAAGGATTTGTCAAATCAGATTTTCCGGCGCGATAACTCGTCAACCTTGATCTACCTTGCTGAAAAAGAGGCTTGACAGAAATATTAACACAGTATTGGTCATTAACACCGATGACCAATGACTAATGACCAGTGACCAATGACCATAGACAGAAAAAAAGCCCCCGAATTCAGGGGAATTGAAAATATAAACCTGATACGCCCGGAAAGCCGTAAGCTGAGCAACGGCTGCAACGTGTTTTGTTTTGACTCCGGCGACCAGGAATTAGTCCGCATTGAATGGATATTTGGCAACCTGAGGTTTAACCCCGAAAAACCCTTGCTGAATATGGCGGTAAACAGCATGCTCACTGATGGTACCAAAACGCTGTCGGCATCGCAAATTGCCGATAAAATTGATTTTTACGGCGCCTTTTTGCAGGTTGACTACGGCTTTGACAATTCGCTGGTTACTTTATATAGCCTGAACAAACATTTGCAGCATACGCTGCCGGTGATAAAGGATATGCTTACCAATTCTATTTTTCCGCAAAAGGAACTGGATACCTTTATCCGAAACCAGCGGCAAAAACTGCAGGTAAGCCTGCAAAAAAATGATGTGGTTGCCCGCAGGCTGTTCAGCAAAGCTTTATATGGCAATACGCTGTATGGCCTAAGCGCTGAATCGGACACATTTAATACCCTGCATAAGGAAGACATGCTGCAGCATTTTGACCGGATGTACCAGCCCGCAAATTGTACCCTTATCATAGCCGGAAAAATTGATGCAGAAACCCTTAATTTAATTACGGACTTTTTTGATACGGGATGGGTAAGCGCCAACGGCGGAGCCGACGTAAGCCAGCCGGCGCTGGAACCATCGGCCGAACATTTTTATTTTTCAGAAAAACCCGGCGCATTGCAGTCGGCTATCCGGATGGGTATCCCGGCAATCACCCGTACGCATCCCGATTTCCCGGCGCTGCAGGTTTTGAATACCGTTTTGGGCGGCTACTTCGGCTCAAGGCTGATGGCCAATATCCGCGAGGACAAGGGCTACACCTATGGTATTGGATCCGGCATCAGCTCGTTAAAATACGGAGGTGCATTGTTTATTGCCACTGAAGTAGGCGCCGATGTTTGCAAAGCTGCCATAAATGAGATCGAAAAAGAGATCAGGCTGCTGCAGGACGAGCTCATTCCCGATGAAGAACTATCCCTGGTACGCAACTTTATGATGGGATCGCTGCTGGGGAGCCTTGAAAATGTTTTCTCGCACGCCGATAAATTTAAAAATTTGTACTTCGCCGGTTTGGACTATGACTATTACGACCGATATGTTCAGACGGTGAAAAGTGTTTCGGCTGAACACCTGCAGCATCTGGCCAACCAATATTTAAACTTAGGCGACTTTTATAAAGTTATTGCAGGAAAGCATTGATAATACTATTTATTGTTTTTTGACCATAATAATACAATAGCCCGGGCACGTGGGAAGGTATTTGAAATCCTTCCTTTGCAATAACTTGCTTTTCAGCTTTTTGGATTAAATAAAAAATACTAATCCTCATCGTAAAATGTACCCTCATAACTCATCTTTAACTTAAATTTATTGCTTCATAATTATGGTTAATATTATTTTTCAATAAATTTCAATATAATGCAACAAAAAAATATCGGTTAAGCGTTTAAGTGCTGTAGCATCCCCTTGTTACGCCTATTAATTTTTGACCGATTGTACATGAAGGTTTGTTTTGCCTTTCTTTTGTTACTGGTTTGCAACAGCAGTTTTGATTCTTTAACCAAGGGTCATATCGATAGTATTAAACCGCTCATCGGGTATTCAGTTACCGGCAGTTTAAGTAAGGACACTACTAATATCCAACGTTTAAATTACGTCGCACGGAATTATTTTGAATCAAATCCCGATAGTACTTTATATTACGGCAGCAAGGCCGTGGACCTTTCGCGCCAAATAAAATTTCTGCCCGGCCTGGCCAACGGGCTGCTGCAGGTTGCCCATGCCAGTTTTTTTAAAGGAAATTATGATAGCGCCCAAAAAGAATTTGATGAGGCGGAACAGATATTTAAACATATTAAAGATAAAAAGGGCCTTGCCGAGTGCTACGAATGGTACGGCAAAATGCTGAGCCAGCAAGCTAAGTATAACCGGGCGTTAACCTATCTTAATTTATCGCTCGGCCTAAACCGGCAAATCGGCAATAAATCCGGCACCGCCTTCTGTTATAAAACCATTGGGATGGTGTATTTTGGCGAAGGCCAGCTTTCCACCTCCCTTGATTTTTATTATAAAGCACTGTTTATTGATATTAAAGCGGAAAACAGGGTTGAAATAGCAGACATCTATAATAATATAGGCGATGTGCTGCAAAATATGGACGCCTATCCAAGGGCGCTGGAATATTACAAAAAAGCCCTTGCCGAGGCTCAGCAAGCAAAGGACGCCTTCGAGATTGGCACGGCAAGCGAGAATATAGGGGAAGTGCTGCTGGCCCAAAAACAATACGACGAGGCCGTCAGCTATCTCAATAAAGCTTTAAAAATTGCGCAAAAACAGGACGATAAGGACGGCATAGCTTATGTGAGTGCCGATTTGGGGCTTTGCTACGCTTATAAAAATGAAATGTCCCTGGCCGCTTCCTATTTAAAAGTAGCGCTGACAACGGCCCGCGAAAGCAAAATTACCTATAACCAGGCCTTTGCGCTCATTAGCTTTGCAACGTTTTTTAACCTGCAAAAGGATTATAAAAACGCCCGGCAATACGCGTTAGAAGGCCAGCAATTATCGGCCAGATTGGGCAATGTTTACTTCAGGGCCAACGCAGCCATGGAACTGTATAAATGTTATGCAGGGATGGGGCGATTTAAGGACGCCTTTAAATATTCGCTGGCATACACCAGTCTTAAGGATAGTTTAAAGGTAAATGAGGGCATACAGAAACTTACTTCCTATAATTTAACGCTAAACTTCAACGCGAAGCAGCAGCAATTGGCGTTGCAGCAGCGGGAAAAGGATGTTTTATACAAGCAGAAAATCAAGCAGCAAAAAATCAACGCCACTTTTGAAGCGGTAATTATTTTGATGGTGATTATTTCTATATTCTACTATCGTCAGAAAAGCCGGCAACAAAAAACCATTGCTGTGCTGGGCGACAAGAACGCGGAGATTATGCGGCAAAAGCAAAGCCTTGACGAGCAAACCGCGAAACTGAACGATTCAAACATTTTAAAGGACAGGCTGATATCAGTATTAGCCCATGATCTGCGCGCACCGCTGAGCACACTTCGCGGCGTGTTCGACCTGCTGCAAGACGACACGGTTTCCATGGAGGAAGTTTTGGAGATGATACCCTCGGTATTAAAGAGATTGGAACATACTTCAGATTTCCTGGATACCTTGCTTTTTTGGATCAACAGCCAGGTCGACAGCTTCGGCAAGTCGGCAAAAGTGTTCAGGTTAAAGGATGTCATTTTAAAAGAAGAGCACAACCTGGGCGAGCAGGCTATTTCAAAAGGCATAAAACTTATCGATAACGTACCCGAGGACATATTTCCCCTCGCCGACGCTGATTCGGTGCGCATCGTAGTTCGAAACCTCATTACTAACGCACTTAAATTTTCGCGGAAAGGCGATGTGATCGAGATCGCCGGGCGTTTGCATCGCGATCTTTATTTTAACGAAGCGTATTACGTCATTACAGTAACCGATACCGGGATCGGCATGTCGCCTGAAAAGGTTAAAAAGCTTTTTAATGAAAAAGTGAATAGTGTTACAGGCACCTGCAATGAATCCGGCACCGGTATGGGGATGATGTTTTGCAAGGACCTGGTTGAAAAAAGCGGCGGCAAGATATGGGTAACTTCGCGCGAGGGTCACGGAACACAGTTTTCTTTCACATTGCCACTTGGCGCAATCGTTGACGAGCCGGGTCAGCAGGAACTGGTTTGCTGACATGATGAATGTTTTGATCTTTCTTCTAAAAAATTAATTTACAATGAATTAATATAAAAAATTTGTATTATTAAGCCTTAAAAAGTATCAACCTAATTACTTTAATGGGGAAACTTCTGCGCTTACTGTCAGTAATCACAATTATCACCGCTGCCGGTTTTTTTCCGCGTTTTTCTTTTGCTCAAAACCACCTGTTGAAGGGGTTTGTGCATGATACTTTAGGTAGGCCCCTGGCCGGCGTGTCGGTTAAGATAAAAGGCGAAAATGTTGGGGCCGTAACCGGTATTGATGGCGGTTTTAGCCTCACCCTGCACGCGCCTGAAAGCGTTTTGGCAATTACCTTTGTAGGATTTGAAAAGAAAACCGTTGCCATAACTGCGCAAACTACAATAACCATCATTCTGAGTGAATTAAAATCTGAATTGAAAGAGGTGGTTGTAGTTGGTTACGGTACGCAGAAAAAAAGCGACATAACGGGCGCGATATCCTCCATAAAGAACAAGGACTTTCGTGATCAGCCTGTATCCAACCTCGCCGCAAGTATCGAAGGTAAGCTTTCGGGCATCGATGTCACGCAACCTTCCGGCACGCCGGGCGCGGGACTGCTGGTAAGTATACGCGGCGCAAAAAACCCTTTGTACGTGGTTGACGGCGTGCCCATGCTAAGCGAAAGCAACTCCTCGCTGAACACATCCTATGATCTTTCCGGCGCGTCCGTCGGTGACGGGCAAAATATCAGCTCGATATCGGATATCAATCCGGATGACATCGAATCTATCGAGATATTAAAAGACGCCTCCGCTGCGGCAATTTACGGGTCGCGCGCGGCCAATGGCGTAATCCTGATCACCACAAAACGCGGTAAGGCCGGCAAAACGTCTATCAGTTTTAATTACTATACGGGCGTACAAACTATCGAAAAAAGTATCCAGTTTTTGACATCCCGTGAGTTTTATAACCTTACGAATGAAGCCATCGCCGACGATATAAAAATATACGATGAAGAAAGCAAGGCCGCTGGTACAGATACGTCGCGCTATGGCCCGCTTTCCGTGCTCCAGTCCGTTGGTATCGTCGACGCAAATGGTAACCCGGTTAAAAACCCGGTGGCGCCTTACTATGACCTGGCCAGTCACGTCAACACCAACTGGCTCAATCAAATATTTCGTGTGGCCCCGGTTTCCAGTTATGAATTGTCGGCAAGCGGTGGCACCGACAAAACCAAGTTTTATGTGGGAGGCAGCTATTTTGACCAGGACGGCATAGTGATCAATAATTATTACAGGCGATATAATATACGAAGCAATATTGAGAACCAGGCGACTGATCATCTTTCGTTCGGCGCCAACATTTCGGCCTCTTATTCGGATAACAAACGGAGTTTTAATGATAATACCTATACCGGGGTTATAACCAATGCGATAGGGGCATCGCCTTTGATGCCGGTTTACGCGTCACCCGGAGTTTACAGTGATTTTACTAACTACCAGGCCGCCTGGCTTTCAGATAATCCGGTAAAATCAGCTAACGAAATCAATGCGCACACCTACACCGATCGTTTCATCGGCTCAATTTATGGCGAATATAAGATCGCGCCGGACTTAAAGTTTCGGTCGACCTGGTCGCTTGATTTTGATGACGTAAACGATTCGCAGTACTTTTCAGCTTTAACTGTCGACGCCCAAACCGTGGATGGGAAATTATTAACTGGCAACGTAACCAGCCTTACCTGGCTAAACGAAAATATTTTCACCTACGATAAGCAATTAGGTAAAAGCACGCTAAATGTAGTGGCCGGCTTTACCCAGCAGCAGATCAAAAGGCAGCAATCCGCCTTACAGGGAACCGGTTTCCCGCAAACGGGTAACGTACAGGATATTTCTGATGCTGCCTTTGTTTCAAAGCCCATTATACCGTACCCGCTGGTTTACTCAGTTTTACAGTCGGGCATTGCGCGGGTAAATTATGCTTATGACAACCGTTACCTGCTGACGGCTACGTTGAGGGCGGACGGATCATCCAGGTTCCCTGAAAACAACCGCTGGGGATATTTCCCTTCCGCATCAGCCGGGTGGAATATCAGCAATGAAAAGTTTTTGAGCGACAACGCTTTTATAAATGATTTAAAGCTGCGCGTAAGCTACGGCATAACCGGCGACCAGGAAATCCCCGATTACCAGAACCAGGTGTACTGGGGACCGGCTAAATATAATGGCAACCCGGGCCTTACCTTGTCCAATCTTTCGGCGCCCGCGCTCAGTTGGCAGGATAATTCAACCTTTAATACAGGTGTTGATTTTGACCTGTTCAATCATTTTATTAACGGATCGATCGAATATTTTATATCCGACCGCTCACGCCTTTTAGGTCAGCTGCCGGTTGAAGGAACAACCGGGTTCGCTTACATTACCACCAATTCCGGCAAAATAGAGGACAAAGGGTGGGAGTTTCAGATCAATACCAATAACATCCGGCGGACTGATTTTACCTGGACAAGTTCGTTTAATATTTCCTTCCTCTCTAATAAAATAAAAGCGCTGGCTGTAGATAACCAGTTGTTGAGCTCGTACACCGATCAGCCGCCAACCAATATTTTGAAGGTAGGGCAGGCTGTCGGGACTTTTATTGGGGTACCTTTTGCCGGCGTTAACCCTGCAAACGGCGATGCGGAATACTACGCAGCAGATGGCAGCCTGGAACGTGCGGACCAGGTGAATTTTTCAAGGGACGAACGAATCATCGGCAGCCCGCGGCCCAAATTTTTTGGCGGGTTTACCAATACGTTTCGCATACAGCAATTTGATATTATGTTGTCTGCACAATTCAGCTATGGCAACAAAGTATTTAACCTGATCAAAACTACTTATGAGAGCCTTGGCTGGAGCGGCGCTTCCACGCCGGCATCGGCTTATTTGCCGCAGGTTTATGCTAATAATGATGTGGCAGTACTAAACGCCTGGAGCCACCCCGGGCAGATCACCAATATCCCGCGGCCATCGTACCTGCTGCAAAATTATTACCCTAATTCTTCAGAATTTTTGGAAGACGGGTCGTTTTTAAAGATCAGGACGTTAAGTATTGGATATACCCTGCCAAAATCAAAATATTACAGCAGCATACGGTTTTATGCGCAGGTTGAAAATATGCTGACGATAACAAAATACACCGGTTTCGACCCGGAAGTAAGTTCGAACGGCGGCGCGGACGACGAAACCCAGGGGGTTGATTTTGCGGCCTACCCGCAGGCGCGGACATTTACGATAGGGGCAAGTGTGAAATTATAAATGGCGAAATGTACAAGTACATGAAAAAGACAACAGGGAAATTGCATTTAAAATTAAATTGCAGCTACCCTCTTTCCGCCGAAGGCGAAGAGAGGGTGGTCGAGCAAGGCGATGACCGGGTGAGTCTACACGACGGACATTACCGCCGATGCATTAGCGCAAATGTCCGCCGGGTAGACTCACTCCGAGTGATTCGCCTAAAGGTGGATGCTCGATCCTCTCTTCCGCTTCGCGGGACAGAGGGTAAAGCACTTTTTCTCAATTTTTCACATAAAGCCATCAATGCGATTTCCCCGAAAAAGATAGTTTTAACAATAGGGTTTGCAATTGCGGCGTTCCTATCGCTCAGCCTGCCCGGCTGTACAAAACTTAACCAGGTGTCGCCCACCAGTGTGCCGGCATCCAACATGTTCAAGGATACTACCAGCCTGCAGGAGGCGCTCACAGGCCTATACAGCACGCTGGAATCCGAAAACTACTACGGTGGATTTTACCCGCTGTTTGCCGACCTGAATAGCGATAACGGCATTGCCGGCGGCTATAATAATTCGTCGCTTAACGAATTTGGCTATTACAGCGTTACAACTACAAACGTTTATTTACAGGGTATGTACATTGCAATGTATTATTCCATCGCCAACGCCAATGCTATCATTGCCAACGTTGGTTCGGTGCCGCACATTACCCCTCAATTAGTAAAAAGCGTAAAGGGCCAGGCGCTTGCCATCCGGGCGCTGGTGCACTTTGATCTGCTCCGCGCATTTGGCTACCATTGGGACGCCAGTTCGCCATACGGTATCCCCGTAGTATTGACTGTGCAATCGGCAGAAGACGTAGTGGCGCGGAGTACGGTCGCCGCAAGCTACGCGGCTATCCTTACAGATCTGAATAGCGCATCAGCCCTTTTGGCAGGCCAAACCGGGCGCAATGCTAATTATATCAACCCGGCTATCATAAATGCCTTGCTCGCAAGGGTTTATTTATATCAAAAAGACTATACCGACGCGGCAAAATATGCCACGCTGGTGATTAACGACGGCGCTTTCGCCCTTGCCGATAAAAACAGTTTCCCATCCATCTATACTTCAAAGCTGGGCAAGGAATCAATACTCGAGTTGCCGTTTAATCAGCAAAACCCCAGCTTTTATAATGCGCTTACTTATGCACGGCCCGATGCCGATGCCACGGAAGTGCTTTTTATTGCCTCCGAAGATTTGAAAGACTTCCTGGTTGCCAGGAACGGCGACCTGCGCATTAACCTGCTCGACACAGCTAGCGCGAATTTTCAGCCTGATGCGCGTACTTTAAAATACGCCAGC
>JABDHD010000047.1 GCA_013285685.1 Bacteroidota bacterium | reverse complement strand
GCGAAACGCTTGGGCTGGTGGGTGAATCGGGCTGCGGAAAAACAACTTTGGGCCGAAGTATTTTAAGGCTGATCGAACCGACCTCAGGAAGCATCAATTTTGAAAATACCGATCTGCGTGCCCTCAAAAAAAATGATTTGAGAGAGACACGCCGGGATATACAAATTATATTCCAGGACCCTTATTCGTCGCTGAACCCGCGGCTTACTGTTGGCGATTCATTAATGGAACCTTTACAGGTGCACCAATTTTACGCCAATAACACCAAACGCAAAAAAAGAGTTTTGGAACTGCTGGAGCGGGTAAACCTGCTGCCCGAGCATTTTAACCGTTACCCGCACGAGTTTTCCGGCGGACAAAGGCAGCGCATTGTAATTGCGCGTGCGTTGGCGCTTCAGCCAAAATTTATTATTTGCGATGAGTCGGTTTCAGCGCTGGATGTTTCCGTACAGGCCCAGGTGCTAAACCTGATCAGGGAATTGCAGGACGAGTTTAAGCTGACCTATATTTTTATCTCGCATGATTTGGCGGTGATCAAACATATATCCGACAGGATGATGGTGATGAATAAGGGGGAGATTGTGGAGATGGGCGATCCGGATGAGATTTATTACCGGCCGAAGGAGGAGTATACGAAGAAACTCATAGCGTCTATTCCGGGGAACGAATCCTGATTGGTATGCGTGAGAGCGCTCCAAATTCGGCTAAAGCCGTTCTATTGTTACCATTTATTCCGTCGGCTAAAGCCGACGGCAATGAACAAAAAAGAAATTCATTGCCTCCCATTTATGGGACGGGTTGAAAAGAAAACCGCTTCTGGCTTTAGCCAAAACAAGTTTTATCTTTGAGTAATCAAGAATCGGACATGAAAATTGGTGAGGTTATTACGGTTGATAAAGAAATTTTAGGTGGAACTCCTGTTTTCAAGGGGACACGTGTCCCGATAAAAAATCTCTTTGATTATCTGAAAGCAGGCGACTCTTTAGATGATTTTTTGAGTGATTTCGATTATATCCGGAAAGAATATTGCACAGCGGTATTAAGCACCGCGGAATTATTATTCACAGAGGCCTATGCCGAAGGTCCGGTCATGTAAAAAATCAGGCCATAAGATTTTAAGGTAAGTTAAAAATGACTGATGAACAATCCCTGGATTTTCAAACCCATCTGAGAAACATTCGGAATGAACGCCATTAGGTTATTGATTGTTAGGATAAAAAAATCCAATTAATTTTATTGTAATGAAATATCTCCTTATTTTATCAACCCTGATTGCCTCGATTTTCTCAATTCAAGGTTGCTCTGATAAGCCCAGCGCAAAACAACAATCTCCACTATCGGCCACTGATTATCATAAAATTGATTTTATAAAATTTATCTCAGAACGTAAGAACGACACCGTCGACTTCTATGAGGGGTTTTTGCTTGATAAAGAATTTGTAAGCGTTTTTGAGCATGGCGAGTTTTACAAAAATGACGTAAATGAATTTCTTAACGCAGGGCACTTCACTTATCCGCAGGTTGCGGTTTGTATTTGCGCGATGCAAAAATTAAATGTGCACGATTATGTGAAACTCTGCAATATTATTTTAGCGCTGTATGACGACAACAAAGTTCCGGAAGGTTTATTGCAAGACGCCATTAGTCCTGATTTTTTACACGGACTAATCATTATTGATAACTATAAGGAGGCCGACGTTGTAGCATTATTAAAAAATATCGAAAACGATAAAAAGATAACAAACAAGGATTTCAGAGCAGGGCTGCCGGATATATTATCCGGTAAGTCTTCACGAGAGCTCAAGAAATTTTACGACGGTAACCAATCGGGTTAGTATTAAAACATCAAAGGTTGTCAAACATTGCCGTCATTCCGCAATCGATATTCCGATTTCCGCATTTAAAAACCCTTATCTTTGGTCCGTACTTACATCTTCCTATGTCAAAAAACAAAAAACACGCTTCCATCGACCAGGTATTCACCAAAATGGTGCTGGATATATTCGAACAAAACGGCAATACGCCGCTTAATTGCAAACAAGTTTCGGCCAAATTAAATATTCATGACGCCGAGGCGCGTGATGCGATTTTCGATATCCTGAAAAATGAGACAAAAAAGGGCACTTTAAAAGAGATTTCGCCGGGTAAGTTCCAACTGTTGGTGCTAAAGACCTTTATCGAGGGCGTGGTGGACATGACCAATGATGGTTCGGCCTTTATCGTTACGGAAGATGAGTTCGAGAACGATATTTATGTGGCCCCGCGTAAGTTGCGCAATGCCCTTAACGGTGATCGTGTAAAAGTTTACGTTTATGCCAAAAGTAGAGGGAAAAATAAAGAAGGCGAAGTAATAGAAATACTGCACCGCGCCAAAATGGAGTTTACTGGGATTGTGAAGTTATCGGAAAGGTTTGCCTTCTTTGTCCCGGACGACCGCAAGATGATGCACGATATTTTTATCCCCTTAAACGAGATCAACGGCGCTAAAAACGGGATAAAAGCGATTGCTGAAATTACCGACTGGCCGGCTGATGCCAAAAACCCCATCGGGCGTATCAAACAAGTGTTAGGTGTACAGGGCGAAAACGACACGGAGATGAACGCCATTCTTGCGGAATACGGCTTCCCTCTTTCGTTTCCATCAGAAGTAGAACATGAGGCTGAAACTATCCCCGATGTGATCAGCAATGAAGAGGTTGCCAGGCGAAGGGATTTTAGAGATGTGATTACCTTTACCATCGACCCGTTTGATGCCAAGGACTTTGATGACGCCTTATCCTTTAAAAAACTTGAAAACGGCAATTACGAGGTGGGTGTACATATTGCTGATGTGTCACATTATATTAAACCCGATTCGGCACTGGATAAAGAGGCTGAAGACCGCGGAACATCGGTTTATTTGGTCGACAGGGTGATCCCCATGCTGCCCGAACACCTTTCGAACGGGTTGTGTTCATTGAGGCCAAAAGAAGACAAGCTGTGTTTCGCGGCGGTATTTGAACTGAACGAGGAGGCGCATGTCGTAAACGAGTGGTTTGGCAAAACGGTCATTCATTCGGACCGGCGGTTTACTTATGAAGAAGTGCAGCAGGTGATCGAGACCAAAACGGGCGACTTTGA
The DNA here is from genome assembly GCA_013285685.1 of Bacteroidota bacterium. Taxonomy (GTDB): domain Bacteria; phylum Bacteroidota; class Bacteroidia; order Sphingobacteriales; family Sphingobacteriaceae; genus Mucilaginibacter. The sequence goes on along the minus strand of JABDHD010000047.1, from coordinate 25,822 downwards.
ACCGGAAATAACGCAATTGAATGCGCTCGCCTACAAACTCCGCGAGCGCAAGTTTAAAAACGGCGCCATCAGCTTTGAAACTACGGAAGTAAAATTTCAGTTGGACGAAACAGGCAAGCCCATTGGTGTTTATGTAAAAGAGCGCAAGGACGCCCATAAACTGATAGAAGATTTTATGCTGCTGGCAAACCGCAAAGTGGCCGAGTATGTAAGTAAATTGGGTAAGGGCAAACAGCGGTACACGTTTGTTTACCGTGTGCATGATACGCCGAAGCCGGAGTCGCTGGCAAATTTTGCACAGTTTGCTGCCAGATTTGGTTATAAGATCAATACCAAATCGGATAAGGAAACGGCCAAATCCCTCAATTACCTGATGGAACATGTGGAAGGCAAGAAAGAGCAAAATGTGCTCACTCAACTGGCCATCCGTTCCATGGCCAAAGCCATTTATACTACCAAGAGCAGCAGCCATTATGGGCTGGCGTTTGATCATTATACCCACTTTACCTCTCCCATCCGCCGTTACCCGGATGTGATGGTGCATCGGTTGTTGTTTCATTACTTAAATGGCGGCCAGTCGGCTAATGCCGAGCATTACGAGAAATTGTGCCAGCATGCCTCGCAGATGGAAAAAAAGGCTGCCGATGCCGAGCGTGCATCAGTAAAATACAAACAGGCTGAGTTTTTGAAGGACCAGGTGGGCCAGGTTTATGATGGGGTGATCTCGGGCGTGACGGAATGGGGCATGTACGTGGAGATCATCGAAAATAAATGCGAGGGAATGATACGCCTGCGTGATATATCGGACGACTTTTATACTTTAGACGAAAAAAATTACGCTATCATCGGCCAGCGCAAAAAGAAGGTTTACCAACTGGGCGACGAGGTAAGGATAAGGGTGAAAAATGTGGATCTGACGAAGAAGCAGATTGATTTTTCCCTCGTGTCGTAGAGACGCGATGCATCGCGTCTCCCGCTGACAGGTAACAAACTTTAACCCGGTTATTTCGTTTCGAGACGCAAAATATTGCGTCTCTACATAATTCAGAATGAAAAAGTTAAGAGATTTACAATTAATTATAGAGGACGCTATAGCCAAACTGGAAATACCTGAACATCCAATTGAATTATACGAGCCCGTAAAATATATCCTTTCCCTTGGCGGCAAACGGATGCGCCCGGCTCTGTTGCTGATGGCCTGCGATTTGTTTGGCGGCGATGTAGAGGCTGCTCTGTCCCCTGCCCTGGCTATCGAGGTGTTTCATAATTTTACGCTGGTGCATGACGATATTATGGACAATGCGCCCCTGCGGCGTGGTAAAGCAACGGTGCATGAACGATGGGGCCAAAACGCGGGTATTCTTTCGGGCGATGTGATGCTGGTGCTGGCTTATCAACTGATGATGAAGGTTGAGGACGGCCTGTTGCGCACGATATTGGATGTTTTTAGCCAAACGGCGGTCGGCGTTTGCGAAGGGCAGCAACTGGATATGGATTTTGAAAAGCGGCACACGGTTGGGATTGACGAATACCTGAACATGATCCGCCTGAAAACATCAGTGCTGCTGGGCGGAGCGTTGAAGATCGGCGCATTGATCGGCGGAGCGAATTTAGCTGACGCCGAATTGCTGTATAGCTTTGGCGAACATTTGGGCATTGCCTTCCAATTGCAGGACGACATCCTGGATGTGTACGGCGACCCGGATAAATTTGGCAAACAGGTTGGCGGCGACATCATGTCGAACAAAAAAACTTACCTGTTAATAAAAGCGCTTGAACTGGCCAATTGGGCCCAGGCCAGTGAACTGAACGATTGGATCAATTCAAAAGATTTTGATGGTGAGCAAAAAGTAAATGCGGTTACAGAGCTATACAACCAGCTGAACGTAAGGCAATACGCCGAACATGAGATGGAAACCCATGCCGAAAAAGCTTTTAAAGCACTTGACCAGATCAGCCTGCCGGCAGAGCAAAAACAATATTTGCGGTATTTTGCCGATGGGTTGTTAGTTAGAGAAAATTAGCTTAATTTCGGATTTTTTCACGATGTGTTTGTTTTTCAGCGGCATTCAAGAGGGCTTCGCCGTTCGGATGTTCGATTTCGGATTTATTTTTCTTGATTGGGAAGGCCTCTCAGGCCTGATAGATTTAGCGGAGGGCTACCATGAAAAAGTTTTTATTTATTTTCATCGCTTGTTTTCCAACCTATTTATTTTCACAAAAAACCGATTCGTCCGGCTACGCGGCTGAGGATAAAATTTTCGCGTCACCGGTTGAAGTAATGCCCGAATATAAAGGCGGCATGGCCAGGTTTTATGCCCGGCTTGAGCATATCCCCTACCTTTTTATGGATGAGATGAACCACCGGCACGGCGAAGTGATTGTTTTTATGGTTGTTGAAAAAGACGGCAGTGTAAGCAATGTGAAGGTGCTTCACGGGATCTCGCAACAGGAAGATGCTGCAATTATGAACGCCATCACACGTTTGCAAAGGTGGAAACCGGGTATGCACAATGGTAAACCTGTTAGGGTACGATTTGCAATTACGATAAATTTTAGGATTGTAGATGATTTGTAGGGGAAAGCCGGCGACGTTATTTTGCAGACGGGTTGGCAGTCAGAGAGAATTAGTATATTTATGGGGTGACAAGATTAGTCTTATTTTCATCTTTGCTTTTGTTCACGATTGCAGGCGACGCTCAATCCACCGACTCCATTCATTATGCTAAAAGCGATACAACAATCTATTCAATTGATTCTTTAACTGTATTATTGTCTCGGGATACCTCCCGAAAAGGAAACTCGTGGAATTACTTCTTTAAAGCCGATATTGACTCGGCACATTATCCATTAAATGCAAGAGAAGAAGGCTTGCAAGGCATAGTAAAAGTTTCTGGTATAGTAGAAAAAGATGGGAGCCTAAGTAATTTGGCCATAATAAAGGGCATCTCGGCAGATTTAGATAAAGAAGCATTACGATCTTTGAAAGAATCAACAATAAAAAAACCATTTTTGGTCAATGGGATACCCTTACGCGTAAGATTGATTATTCCCGTCAAATTCAGTTTAAGAGAATAATTATATGAAAAAAAATATCTTAGCTAGTGCTCTTTTTTGTCTGGTCATTTTAGTAGTACACGCCCAGCAACACCTCACCTCCGGCGGCAAGCTCAAACCCGAGCAGGCCATTATGGATATCCGCCATTACACGATTGCGCTGGATGTAAATTTTGATGAGAAATCAATTGATGGGTATACCACCATCGATGTGATCATGGCGCAGCCTACGCATGTTTTGTTGTTCGACCTGCTCGACTCGCTGGATGTGAGACAAGTGCTCGTCAACAATAAAAAAGAACCTTTTGAGCATAAAAACGATATGATCAGGATCAGCCTGGCGGATGAGCTGCCGGCCGGACGCGCCGTTGTTAAGGTGGTATACGGCGGCAAGCCGCATGTAGCGGTGAGACCACCCTGGGATGATGGGTTTATCTGGTCGCGCGATTCCACCGGTCATCCCTGGATGGCCATTACCGCGGAAGGGACCGGCGGCAAGCTGTATTTTCCGTGTAAGGACCACCCTTCGGATGAACCTAACGAGGGTGTAGATATGATAATAACCGTACCGAAAGATTTAGTAGTTGCCGGGCCTGGCTTATTGCAAAACGTAACTAAACACGGCGATAAAGCTACCTATCATTGGAAAACCAATTACACCATCAACAATTACAGCATAATTTTTAACGTGGGCGATTACAAAGTCGTTAGCAGGGACTATACCACGGTTGACGGCCATCACGTGCCCATGCAGTTTTATGTATTGAAAGAGCATGCGGATAAGGCTGAACATTTTTTGGACATGCTGGTGAAGGTAACACACGAAAAGGAAAAGTATTTCGGCGAATATCCCTGGGCGAAGGAAAAGATCGGGATGGTTGAAACGCCGCACTTGGGCATGGAGCACCAAACCATGGTGGCTTATGGCAATAAATTTCGCTACACCAAAGTTGGGGGCGAGGATTACGACTGGCTGATGCACCATGAATTTGGGCATGAGTGGTGGGGTAACAAAGTCACCGCTAAGGATTGGGCTGACTACTGGATACATGAAGGCATAAATACTTTTGCCGATGTGCTGTATTACCGTGAGTTTGGCGGTGAGCGGGCTTATATCGACCAGTTTAAAAGCTTTGCGCCCCGGATCGGTAATAAAGTACCGGTGATCATAGGGAAAGATATTGACGAAGAAGCTGCCTACACCGACGATATTTATGCCAAAGGCGCATTTTTTATGCATACTATCCGCTATGTAATGGGCGACAGCCTGTTTTTCCCGGCCCTTAAAAAATTTGTCACCTCGCCGCAGTATACCTATGATAACCTGGTCAACACGGATGATGTGGAGCAGTTTTTCAGCAAGGAGGCCGGCCAGGATTTGAAACCGCTGTTCGACTTGTACCTGTATACCGTCAACAAACTGGACGTATATGTTAAGCAACTGCCCGGCGATCAATATCTTATTCAGTTGCAAAACATGTCTATCCCATTGCCGCTGGATATTAGCTCCGATGCCGGCACCAAGCGGCTGGTGGTTAACGCGAAAGGTATAACCATAAAAAGCAAAACACTGCCGGTGATTGATCCGGATATGTATTATTTGAAGAAAATCACCATTGAATAACAAATCAGGAATGAAAAAATATTTATTTACAATAATTGCCGCTTTGTATGCCATGTCGGCCACAGCCCAAAAAAGTGATACGCTGAAAGATGCGGCAGCGGATACGCTGATATTCACAGCGGTTGAAAACATGCCGCAATTCCCGGGTGGCAAAGAGAAGTTTTATCATTTTTTGAGCAGAACGATCCGCTATCCGGCGATTGCAAGGGAAAAGAACATCCAGGGTAAGGTGGTTTTGACCATGGTTGTCGAAAAGGATGGTTCACTAACCCATCTCCGGGTGATCAAGAGTTTGTCTGATGATACGGATGAGGAAGCACTTAGAGTAATGAGGTTATGCCCCAGGTGGAATCCCGGAACACAAAATGGAGCAACGGTACGGGTACAATATTCCATGCCGATCAGTTTTACGCTTGCTAACTAATTATCATGAAAAAAATACTGCTAACCTTAACAACACTGTTATTGTTATCGACAGCACAGGCCCAAACTGCCGACACCGCTAAAACCAAAACAGCAAAAACCGCGAGCGTCGAAGTAACAATAGATTCCCCGGTCGGCGGCCCCGAAGACAAAGGAACGGTATTTACCTCTGTAGAACAGGAACCGGAATTCCCGGGTGGACTAGATGCCTTTTCCCATTTTTTAATCACCAATATCCGCTACCCGCAAACAGCACGCAAAAATAAAAAGCAAGGAAGGGTAATTGTCACCATGGTTATTGAAAAAGACGGCACGGTGACTGACGTGAAAATCGCCAGAAACGTTTCGGACGACCTGGATGCCGAAGCGACGAGGGTAATTAAATTGAGCCCCAAATGGGTCCCGGGCATACAAAACGGCAGGCCTGTACGGGTTGCTTATGCGGTCCCTATTAATTTTACACTTGATAAATAATCACGATGAAAAAAATCCTGCTAACATTAGTTCCCCTGTTAATAATATTGACAGCCAAGGCCCAACTTACCGATTCAGCCAGAATTAGTAATGACAAGGTATTTGTGTCGGTAGAACATGTCCCCGAGTATTCTGGTGGTATCAGTCAATTTTATAAATTTTTGGCAAAAAACCTGCGTTATCCTGCGGCAGCACGGGAAAATAACACGCAAGGACGGGTGATTGTAACTATGGTAGTTGAAAAAGACGGTTCACTTAGCCAGGTAAAAGTAGCAAGGGGTATTGGCGACGGCTGCGATGAGGAAGCGGTAAGGCTTGTTAAATTATCCGCGCCCTGGAAACCAGGTGTACAGAACGGACGCGCGGTAAGGGTACAGTATACGCTGCCGGTTACTTTTGAGCTTTAAGGATAATTAAAAACACTTTAAAGCAAAAAGAGCCCTGAAGGTGCGCCATGTACAAACACGGGGCGAAGTCCTGTGAAAAAAAAGGCCTGTATTTTTTAAAAATACAGGCCTTTTAGTATGATCAAATGCTGAATTACTCAGCTGCTTTTTCTTCAGTATCTGCTGCTTTCTTTTTCGACGCAGCTTTCTTTTTTGGAGCTTCTTCAACTGCGGGAGTTTCTTCAACTGCCACTGCTTCTGCTACTGCAACTTTTTCTTCGGTTGCTTCTGCTACCGGAGCTTTTTCTTCGGCAACCGGCGCTTCCACTTTAACTGCTTTAGCTACAGGCTTTGCAACCGGTGCGGGTGCTGCAACTTCGGCTACGGGCTCGGCGGCAACCGGGATAACCGAAACGTATGAACGATTATCGGCTTTCTTTTTGAAAACTACGATACCATCTGCCAGTGCGAATAAAGTATGGTCTTTACCCAAACCTACATTAAGGCCTGGGTTATGCGGGGTACCGCGCTGGCGAACGATGATGTTGCCTGCAATTGCCGGCTGACCGCCGAAAATTTTGATACCTAAACGTTTGCTATGTGATTCGCGGCCGTTTCGTGAACTACCGGCCCCTTTTTTATGTGCCATTTCTTAAATTTCTTTTTGTGATCCGCCTGCAAGGCGAAAGCGATTAAACTTTAATTATAATGTTATACCGGTGATCTCGATCTTGGTAAACTGCTGACGGTGACCGTTTTTCTTTTCGTAACCTTTTCTTCTTTTCTTTTTGAAGACGATCACTTTATCACCTTTTAAATGCGACACGATCTTAGCAGATACTTTAGCACTTTTTAAATCAGCTCCTAATTTAAATTTACCTTCGTTTTCGGCTAACAATACATTGTCAAATTCAATACTAGCGCCTTCATCCCCTTGTAGCCTGTGTACAAAGAGCTGCTGGTCTTTTGCAACTTTAAATTGCTGTCCTGCTATACTTACTATTGCGTACATGTTTGTTAATTATTGTTTTTAAAATTCGAGGTGCAAATATAGAAATAAATTTTAAAAAAAGCAACGCTGTCAAATTACAACCCGCATTGTTTTTTTAAAGCATCTCCATATCCGGGAGAAATCGATTTTCCGCCCAATTTCATGCATTCGTTATAATATTTCAGTGCATTGGTGCAATCCTGTTTATAATAATACGCCGCAGACAACTTAAACAAGGTATTTTGATTGGTTGGGTCAACTTTGTACGATTGAATAAACAGGCCGATCGCTTTATTCATATCGTCTAAATTTCTAGTGTTTTCGTACAAAGTCATATAAATAGTCGCTTTGTCGGTCAAAATATCACTACTTGACGGATTGATCAAAAGTCCTTTTTCATACTGATTTAGCGCTTCTTTGGTGTCGCCGAAAGTAAAATATACCGCGCCGAACCCCCAATAGGCGTTTTCATTGCTAGGGTCGAGAAGCCAGGCCTGGTTAAACCTGCGCATGGCTGTTTCTAAATCGTGGCGATATAAATAATCGAAGCCTAGTCTTACTAATTCCTCAGAAGCCTTATGACGTGTACTTTCATGTTTTAATTCTTCTTCGATAAATTTCTGATCGTCCGCAATATGGTCCTTATCCTTTTTTACATTTCCATATTCGGGCCTCAAATTAATCTCTGATTTCGCATCTTCCTGAAATTGCGAATAGCTTATCTGCTGCGCTATTGAGCAGATCGGAAGTAACACCATCCAAACGAAAATATACTTCATGATTTTTATTTTTTCTGCCGGTCGTCAGCCACGCTTATCACACTTTCAATTTCCCGGATCAGCAGGCGATTAGCGTCGGCAAGCTTCTGCGGACCATCATAGCTGGCGTCAAATAAAACTGTTTTGGTTTTCTGCCGGTAATTCAGTTCGATAAAATATTTAAACGGTTTTGCGCCATTGTTGCTGGTTGTATCGGTATTGAGTTCTTTGGCGGGAAATTCCCAAAAGCCAAGTTCCGCGGCTTTGCGGTGCAGGTATAGGAGATCGTTACGGGTTAAATATAAGCGGGTTTTTACCAATTGATTTTGCCGGTTGAGGTATTGATATTCGCCGGTAGCGGAGTTGTACTGGTTAACCAGGCTATCCCCTTCGCCATACTTAAATACGATAGATTTAAATTCGGAAAAGTCATACGGCGACGGCGCAAATATCTGGTCGTAATAACTAAATATTGTATTTTTTGCCGCCAAAAAAACAATTACCAGCGCCACTATGGCCCCAACAAGCAAAAACCGGCGACCTAAAATTCCCTTACTTTTTCGCTTCGAGATTAAAAAAATAACCGCAAAAACCAGGGTTGCGCAAAGCAGGATCAAAAAAAGGCCAAGTCCATCGGGTGAAGTCATATCGGGTTATTTATTTTGCCTTTCTTCAGCCTCGCTTAAAATTTTTGTGATGTCCTTGATCATTACCGTATTGGCATCTTTTAACTTTAAAGGACCATTGTAGTCGGCATCGAATAAAGCCTGTTTGGTTTTTCGCTTATAATTGAATTGAATAAAATACCTCGGGGCCTTACCATATCCAGGCCTTGTGCTATCAGTATTTATCTCCATGTCCGGAAAATCCCAGAAACCCAGATGTCGCGCGTCAACGTGTAAGCTATCCAACTCAGTTTTAGTTAAAAATAAATGCGTTTTTACAAGCGAATCGTGTTTGTTTAAATAATCATATTCGCCTGTCCCTGAATTATAGTAGTTAACCATGCTGTCGCGGCTCCCGTATTTAAAAACAAATGATTTAAACTCGGAAAAATTGTAGGGGGCGTGTTTGAATACCTGTGCGTAGTATATCAGGCTGTATGCGAGAAATGAGCCGACTATAGTAACCAGTAGAAACGTCTTTTTTGCTCTGTCCGTCATGGAAATTAATTAGTTTTGGGCTGCAAAGTTAATATTTCATTTTAATTCATTTTCCCATTTGCTTACTACAGCGGTGGCAACTGCATTCCCGACCACATTTGTCGCGGATCTGCCCATATCCAATATTGGGTCGATTCCTATTATCAATGCAAAACCCGCTTCAGGGATATTAAATTGAGGAAGTATAAGTGCCACCACTACCAGCGCTGCGCGTGGCACGCCTGCTATTCCTTTGCTGGTAAGCATTAAAATCAACAGCATGGTTAGCTGCTGCGCGAGTGATAGGTGAATACCGTAAGCCTGGGCAATAAACAGCGATGCAAAGGTCATATACATCATGCCGCCGTCGAGGTTGAAGGAATAGCCCAGCGGCAAAACAAAGCTGACTATTTTGCTGCTGCAGCCAAATTGCTCCAGCTCTTCAAAAAGCTTTGGATAAGCGGCTTCGCTGGTTGAAGTACCAAAGGCCACCAGTATCGCATCTTTTATTTTCCCTATCAACCTGAAAACTCTTTTGTTAAGGATAAAATAGCCGGCTGCAACAATAAGGAACCACAAAATGAGCAACGAAAAATAAAACTCGCCGATAAAAACGGTATAGGTTGATAAAATACCCAGCCCCTGCTTGGCAATGATAGCCGCCATGGCGCCGAAGACAGCAAGGGGCGCCAGGTACATTACATAGCCGGTAATTTTAAGCAGCACCTGTGTGATGGCCTCGAAAACTTTTATGATGATAAGCCCCTTTTCGCCAATGGCGGCGGTGCCGATACCAAAAAATAACGAAAACACGACGATCTGCAAAATCTGGTTGCCGGCCATAGCGGCTATAAAACTTTCCGGGAAAATATGCTCGACGAAGTCTTTTAACGAGAAAGGCGTTGCCGGCAGGATTGTGCCGGGATCAGCATATGGCGCCGTAAGATTTACCGCCTTGCCCGGTCCGAAAAGGTTAACCAGCAGCATGCCAAGTAACAGCGAAACCAGTGTTGCACCCAAAAACCATAACAGCGTTTTGCCGCCAATACGGCCCACGGCTTTAATATTGTCGACCTTAGCTACGCCAACCACTAGCGAAGTAAACACCAGCGGCGCTACAATCATTTTGATCAGCTTCAGGAAAATATCGCTTAAAATGGTGAAGCCCTGCAGGCGCTTTTCGCGGAGTGCCTGGTTAAATCGGCTGTGCGCAGTAAGCAAAGCCCGTTGCTGTATCAGCATCTTGTAATCGCGGTCGGTGGTATCCTTCAGCCCCGCTAGCGCCTTTTGTACGCTAACTATCCCGGCCTGGGCATTGCTGATGCGGGTATTAATTTGGTTGATAACCAGTACATTGAACAAATACCCGGCAATTATCCCCAAAACGAGGGCGACAAAGATGTATAAGGTAAGTTTGCTTTTTTGCATTTTAGTGACCAGAGGCTGGAGATTAGAGATTAGTTGTTTTCGCTTAATTTAATCACCCGACTGTTTTCTCAACCATGTTATATAGCCGTTGATCATTCGCATACACTCTTCACAATCTTTTGCGAGGGAATCCAGCGTGGCCTTGTCAATGTATCCGTCGTCATTCGCGATTATCAGGTGATCGATAGTTTCCGGCGCAGATCCGCGAGCATTAATTAAAAACCTGGCTGCATCTGCATAATGAAACCTTCCGTGACCCTCCGCAATATTGTTGCCGACCGACCTTGAAGATCTAATGATTTGATCAGTCAAACGATATTTTTCTTCGTTGGGAAATGAAGTAACCAGTAATTTTATCGCGGTCCTCAATGCCCGCGCTTTTTTCCAAACCTCAAGATCAGTGAACGAAGCCATCAAATATAGTTTTTGTAAAAGTAAGCCAAATTGAAGCTACTTTTCCTAACCTCTGATCTCTAATCTCCAGTCCCTGATCTTTACCTCAAATGCGCCCTTAGCATCCAGGCCATTTTCTCATGGTCTTCCATAAGGCCGGTGATATAATCGCTGGTACCGTAATCGTGATATTTGGATGCGAAGGGATCGATATTGCCGCGGATAAATTCGATGATGCTTTCGTGGTCTTCCAGCAGTTCTTTGATGAAGGACAGGCTGTCGTTTTTGTCCCGGGTTTTTTCGGTTAAATGCGTCAGGTCCAAAAAGCTTTTCAATGTTGCCGGCGCGTAGTGGCCAATGGTGCGGATGCGTTCGGCCACGCTATCCATAAAGTCGTCCAGTTGTTCGTACTGGCTCTCAAAAAACAGGTGCATCGAGTGGAAATCGGTTCCCTCAACGTTCCAGTGTGCATTACGCGTTTTGGTATAAAGCACAAATTCGTCGGCCAAAAGTTTTGCCAGTTGGTCCGATACCGCCTTGCGGCTTTCCTGGTTAATTCCGATGATGTTCATGATAGTGATTTTTGAAAGGCAAAAATAGTTGTAAAAGTTGTAAGGGTCGTAAAAGTTGTAATGAGTTGACGAAATTTACAAAAGGTCAACTTCTGTAACCATCGCAAAAATAGTTGTAATAGGTTGTAAGGGTTGTAAAAGTTGTAATGAGTGTTGTAATGAGTTAAGAAAAATTACGGAAGATTAACCTCTACAACCCTTACAACTTCTACAACCTTTACAACTTAACTCAAGCAATCTTCTCTACCACCACCGCAGTGCCATAAGCAAGCACCTCGGTAACACCCTGTATTACCTCATTAGCGTCGTAGCGCATACTGATCACCGCATTGGCGCCATGCTCATGGGCATGCTGCAGCATTAGCTGGTATGCTTCTTCGCGGGCGGTTTCGCAAAGCTCGGTATAGATGGTGTTGCGTCCCCCAAAAACAGTTTGCAGGCCGCCGACAAAGCTACCCCCTACACCGCGCGAGCGTACGGTTATACCCCTTATGATGCCTAAATGCTGGGTTACTTTGTACCCTTCTAAAAATGTGCTGGTTGTGACTAACATAGTTTTGAATTAGTGAGTTAGTGAATTGATGAATTAGTGAATTAGTGAATTAGTGAGTTAGTGAATTAGTGAGTTATTGAATTGTTGTTGCTGGATTGAGTTGTGGCCAGATAGGTTTTAGCCTATCTGTTCTGCGGTTAAATATAAGGTTTTAGTGTTAATTTATAGATTACCGGCATAGCGTATCCATCGAGGAACGCTATGGGCAACTGGGCTGCGTGTTCTACAAAAAGCTACTGCTTTTTCGGCGGCAGGTCAGCTAAAATTATAACGCCGTAATTTTTGCCGCTAATACCGTAGTTTTTGGCCAGTTCGTCTTTGCCGATGACCGAAATGCTTTTCAGGTTTTTATCGCTGATATCCATCAGCTCATTATCAAAGTCGCCGGTAATCTGGCGGCCGTTTAAAATAAATTGAAAAGATGAGTCTTTTTGAGGGTCGACCGGCAATTGGGCCAAGTCCTTTGATCTCGACTTAAAGTAAGCCCAGTAATGCCGTTTAGCCGTTTCTTTAGTTTCGATGTAAATTACCCCATTTTTGCCTTCCTGCCCTACCAATTCCAGCGCTCTTTTGCCTTTAATCACCGTTATGGCAACAAAATCGGCGGGGTCGAAGTTTTCCAGCGCCATCCTGTTCATCCTGATGCTGTCGAGAAAGTATATTGGATCGCCCGGATTTTCTTCCATATAGAAATCTTTCGGTACAAACTGGTTAAAGCTATAACAGGAAACCATAAGGTCGGCGGCCGCTATTGGTTTATCCTGGTAATACGCCTCGTCAATTGGAAATTGCGGTTTTTTGTTGGTGTCGATCTTTACAAAAAATGACAGCGTATCGTTTGAAAAATTCCAATACGTTGAACAGCCCCGCGAACCCCAGGCATCTTTTAACTTGGGATATAATTTAAAAAGGTCTTTAAGGCGCATATTTTGCAGATCGACGAGCGTACCATCCGGCAATTTGCCTTTGAACTGCCGGGTGAGCCTGATTTTACTGATTTGGTTTGTGGTTTGATCTCTTTGGAAAATCATCCCGGGATATTTGCTGCTGTAATAACCCATACCTGCTACGTAGCGCGAATCCTGGGCAATGCAGCCAGGAGGCGTGTCCATTTCTTCCACGGTAGTATCTTTTAACCCGGCTGCCCGCAGCGAATCGAGCGTTGTATTGCAAAGGCACAAACCGTTTATGCTTAGTTTTTTGATGAGCGCGGCATCTTTCACCTGCGCCTGGCAATAATTTGAAGCGCCGGTTAGTAAAACAAGCAGTGCTAAGGCTGGGAGCGCTTTGTTAAAGTTCATGGGGGGAAAGTACAGAAAATTGCGGGGAATTGGCGGCGGTGTGGGTGGTGACATGGGTTTAGGTTCAGGCAGGACAATCGATGGGGATAAAAAATAAAAAAATTCAACTGCGCAAATAGGCTGCGCATTACCTCCCCTATTTAGCACAGTTTTATTAGCTTTAAAAACTTAATATTTTCATACTTAATATGCTTTTAACCATAACTACGACACACTACCCGGCTACCGACCTGGGCTATCTCCTGCATAAACATCCGGACAAAATCCAGACTTTTGACCTTTCGGCAGGAAAAGCGTATGTTTTTTATACCGAGGTGAGCGAACAAAAGTGTTCGGCTGCACTACTATTGGACATTGACCCGGTAGGTCTCGTGCGAAGCGAAGGGCCGCGGGGGAATGATTTTGCCCTGGAACAATATGTAAACGACAGGCCATACGTGGCCAGTTCGTTCATGAGTAACGCTATCAGCAAAGTTTATTCTTCGGCAATGAACGGGAAGTGCAAGGATAAGCCAGAAAAGGTTGATGTAGCAATGCCTTTCAGCGTGAAGCTGGCTGTGCTGCCGGTTAGCGGCGGGGAAGCCGTGTTGAGGCAGCTTTTTGAACCGCTTGGCTACCACGTTGATGCCATACAACACCCGCTTGACCCTGCCTTTCCCGAATGGGGTGACAGCCGGTATTTTACGGTGGAACTTAACCACGTAATAACGCTGCAGAGCCTGCTTTCTCACCTGTATTTGCTAATTCCGGTTTGCGACAATGACAAGCATTATTGGATAGCCAATGATGAAATTGAAAAGTTACTCGACAAAGGAAAAGGCTGGCTGGAAACGCATCCGTTGAAAGAAATGATCGTACGCAGATATCTGAAAAACCAGCGCGCTATGGCCAATCAGGCATTGGGTGTGCTGTTAAGCAAGGATGAAAGTGACGATACCGACGAAGAAGTGTCATCTGAAACAACAGAAGCGCTTACAGAACCAAAACCCAAGATACACGAATTGCGCTTGCTGGCAGCCAGGGACCAACTTTTACATGCCGGCGCAAAAACTGTTGCCGACCTGGGTTGCGGCGAGGGCCGGTTGACCAGGCTCCTGATGCAGGAAAAACAATTTGAGTTTATATTGGGCATGGACGTAAGCTACCGTGCGCTTGAAATTGCTAAAGACCGGTTAAAACTGGACCGCCTGCCGCCTAAACAAGCGGAACGGGTAAAACTGGTGCAGGGCTCTCTCACCTATCGCGACAAACGGCTACGGGGTTTTGACGGTGCAGCGCTGGTAGAGGTTATAGAACACCTTGACGAACCACGGCTGGCCGCTTTGGAGCGCGCTGTGTTTGAGGATGCCCGGCCGAAAACGGTGGTGATCACCACGCCCAATGCAGAGTACAACGTGCGCTTTGAAAATTTTGAAGATGGCAAAATGCGCCATAGCGACCACCGGTTTGAGTGGAGCCGCAAGGAATTTGAGGATTGGGGTAACGGTATTGCAGCATGCTACGGTTATACGGCTGTATATAAATCAGTGGGTGAAGTTGATGAAGAGGTGGGAGCGCTGAGCCAAATGGGAATATTTACGTTAAAAAATTAAACAAAATTATTAATTGAAAAGATATTCATGTTACCCAATAAATCTATACAAATACCCGAACTTTCGCTGGTTGTTTTAATCGGCGCCACGGGCTCGGGCAAATCAAGCTTCGCTAAAAAACACTTTAAGCCGAGTGAAATCGTTTCGTCGGACGCTTGCCGCTCAATGGTTAGCGATGACGAAAATAACCAGGTGGCAAGTGGCGATGCGTTTGAGCTGGCGCGTTGCATTACCGGCATACGCCTAAAGAACGGCCTGCTTACCGTTATCGATGCAACCAATGTGCAGGAAGAATCACGTCGTGATTGGATAAAACTTGCCCGCGAACACCATTTTTTGCCTGTGGCTATCGTTCTGAATTTATCTGAAAGGGTATGCGCAGATAGAAACGCTTTAAGAAGCGACAGGGCTTTTGGCGCTCACGTTATTCCGCAGCATATCTCACAATTGAAGCGCGGCTTTAAAAAGCTGAAATTTGAAGGGTTTAGGAATATTATTGAGTTACGGTCGCCGGAAGAAGTGGACGCCATTATTAACATTATTCGCGACCCTTTGTATAACAATAAAAAGCAGGAAAAGGGGCCGTTTGATATTATCGGCGATGTACATGGCTGTTATGACGAGCTGGTTAAGCTATTGGCTGAACTGGGATATTTGGATAATGGCAAAAGCTTGTTTCATCCGGAAGGAAGAAAAGCCATTTTCGTTGGCGACCTTGTTGACCGCGGACCAAATACGCCGGCGGTGTTAAAGCTGGTGATAGCGATGGTTGAAAGTGGGAATGCCTGGTGCGTACCCGGCAACCATGATATTAAGCTGTTAAAATGGTTTGATGGCCGGAACGTGCAAATAAAACATGGGCTGGAACGATCGATTGAACAATTGGTTAACGAAACGCCGGAATCACGGGAAAAAATGAAGACTTTTTTGGACGGGTTGATCAGCCACTATGTATTTGATGAGGGCAGGCTGGTAGTTGCGCACGCGGGCTTAAAAGAGGAAATGCAGGGTCGCGGTTCCGGAGCGGTCAGGGAATTTTGCCTGTTTGGTGAAACGACCGGCGAAACGGATGAGTTTGGTTTGCCAGTACGTTATAATTGGGCATCCGAATATAAAGGTCGGGCCAAGGTGGTTTACGGGCATACCCCGGTACCGCAGGCCGAATGGCTTAATAACACTATCGATATTGATACGGGCTGTGTATTTGGCGGGTCGCTTACGGCGTTGCGTTATCCTGAGGGGGAACTGGTTGCCGTTAAAGCGGCCGAAGTGTACAGCGAACCCGTGCGCCCGTTGGACTACGAAAAAACATCCGCCCTTAACTTGCAGCAGGAAAGCGACAATGTGCTGGATATCGCGGATTTTACGGGGAAACAGATTGTGCAAACCGGGTTGGCGAAAAACGTCACCATCAGAGAAGAAAACGCCGTCGCTGCACTGGAAGCGATGAGCCGCTTTGCTGTTAACCCTAAATGGCTGATTTACCTGCCGCCAACAATGAGCCCGGCCAAAACCAGCAGTTTGGATGAATACCTGGAATTCCCGACCGAAGGGTTTGAATATTACAAAGAAGCCGGCGTGGATAAGGTGATATGCCAGGAGAAACATATGGGCTCGCGGGCGGTAATTATCGTGGGTCGAAATGAAGAAGCAATCGGCAAAGCCTTCGGCATTACGGGGGAGGGAATTGGCACTATTTATACGCGCACTGGCCGGCCATTTTTTAACGATAAGGAAACCGAACGGTATTTATTGTCGGCATTGAATGAAGGGTTGACGACATCAGGCTTTTACGATACTTTTGATACCGACTGGGTATGTTTGGATACGGAGCTGATGCCCTGGAGCGCAAAAGCACAGGCGCTTTTACAAAAACAGTATGCGGCAGTAGGTGCATCGGCAAGCCATGCCCTGCACGAAACAAATAACGCCCTGGGGCAGCTACTTAAAAGGAACATCGGCGGAAACGAGTTGGCTAACCTGTTTGAAGCCAGGGAGATGGAGACAGCCCGATTTGTAAAGGCCTATCAAACTTATTGCTGGCCGGTTAACAAGCCCCAGGATCATAAAATTGCCCCTTTCCATATCCTTGCCACAGAGGGAAAGCAATGGACAGATGAGAACCATGAATGGCATATGGAGCAGATCAAAAAGGTCTGTCTGGCCGGTGATGAGACCCTGCTGGCGACACCCTATCAGATCGTCGATCTGAATAATGATGAAAATGTTAACGATGCGACGAATTGGTGGTTGAACCTTACCGAAAAGGGTGGCGAAGGCATGGTAGTGAAGCCTTATAATTTTATCGAAAAAAATGCGAAAGGAGTTATACAGCCGGCTATAAAAATAAGGGGCAGGGAATACCTGCGGATAATTTATGGTCCTGAATATACCGAATCGCAAAACATGAGCCGGTTAAAGGCACGCGGCTTGCATGCAAAAAGAGCGCTTGCACTAAGGGAATTTGCGCTGGGTGTTGAAGGGCTACAAAGATTTGCTGATAAACAGCCTTTAAGGCGGGTACACCAGTGCGTGTTTGGCGTGCTTGCGCTGGAAAGCGAGCCGGTGGATCCGAGGCTGTAGGTTTTTTTCAGGAGAAAGCTGGATGATAAACTGAATCTCATCACGTCTTCGCAGGGTCTCGCAACGCGGACCCTGCGCCGTATGCCAAATATAACTTATTACTTTTGATGGGCACTTCTCAACTGAACACAACATATGGGTACATCCGGGAACACCGCGCAGGGTCCTCTTCGAGAGACCCTGCGAAGACGCACACTGCAAGGCTACGCGCGTTAAAAAAGCGTTCATCCCGCCCGGCTAAGCGTGTCCCTCCGCCAAGTCAAGCGTCAACGCTTGACTTTAAATAATTTTCAGCGTCCACGCTGAAATATTTACCCCGGTCTCACATCGTACCCTTAACTCAATCATCACGCTGCAAGGCTATGAGCGTTAAAAAGGCGTTCATCCAAATGAACAAAAATGAGCACTTTTTAATGCCGGTTTGATTTTTTCGATAGCATTTCGCACCCTGTTTGAGGTGAGTCAAGAATCAAGATGAAAAAAGCTCTTCATCTTGGCTCTTGGTTCTTGGCTCCTGGTTCTTTCTTCCCCGCTCTATCCCAGGTTCCCTTTCTTCAACTCACTCAAAGCATGGTTGACGGCCCGTGCGGTTAGCGCCATAAAGGTAAGCGAGGGGTTTTGCACGCCGGTGCTGGTCATGCAGGCGCCGTCGGTTACAAACACGTTTGGGCAGTTATGGAACTGGTTCCAGCCGTTAAGCAGGGAGGTTTTGGGGTCCTTACCCATGCGTACGCCGCCCACCTCGTGGATGTCCAGGCCCGGCGGCCAGTGATTATCATAGGGCGTTATGTTTTTGCAGCCTGCTTTTTCCAGCATTTCGGAGCCGGTTTGCAGGAAGTCGTTCATCAGCTTTACGTCGTTGTCGTCATAGTCGACCGACACGTTGACCAGCGGCACGCCCCAGTCGTCTTTTTTGTCTTTATCCAGGTAAACCAGGTTAGTTTCTTTGGGGAGGGTTTCGCCCTGCATCATCATGTAAATATCCCAGCCGCCCGCTTCGGAGATGTTGTCTTTATAATCTCCACCTATTTGTTGCCCGTCAACCCCGTGCCCCGCCCCTGCCCGGGTAGCCGAGTAAAATACCATATAACCGCGTTTAAAATCCATCTCCTGCTTGTACACGTTGCGAAAATTCGGCATCATCACCGCGCAGGGCCTGCGGCCATAATAGTAACTGTCCAGGTGGCCATCGAACGTGGCGGAGATATTGCCACGGTAGTTTTGGAAGGCGATAAACTTGCCCAGCAGGCCGTTATCATTTCCAAAACCATTCGGAAACCGCGATGAAGTGCTGTTGAGCAGGATCAGGTTGGTATTGATGCAGGCCGCGTTCACAAAAATGATCTTCGCGTAATACTCGGTAGCCTGTTTGGTATGCGCATCGATCACCCTCACCCCTGTCGCTTTGCCTTTTTTGTCGTCATAAATAATGGAATGCACCACGGAATTGGGCAAGATGGTCAGGTTGCCGGTCTTATTAGCCGTAGGCAAAGTAGCTGAGTTTGAGCTGAAATAACCGCCAAAGGGGCAGCCGCGCTGGCACAGGTTTCGCGCCTGGCACTGTCCCCTGCCTTGGTCCAAATGGATCTGTTTTGGTTTGGTAAGATGTGCACAGCGACCGATGATCACGCTGCGGTCCTTATAATTATCAACAATGCGTTGCCGGATCACTTTCTCTACTTCGTTCATTTCCCAGGGCGGCAGAAACTCGCCGTCGGGCAGGGTTTCCAGGCCATCCCGATTACCTGAGATGCCGGCAAAAAGTTCCACGTGGCTATACCAGGGCGCTATATCGTCGTAACGGATGGGCCAGTCGACCGCATAATTATCCCTTGCAGGCCCCTCGAAATCAAATTTACTCCAGCGCTGTGTTTGCCGCGCCCACAGCAGCGATTTGCCGCCTACCTGGTAACCGCGTATCCAATCAAAGGGTTTTTGCTGGATGTACGGATGTTCTTTATCCTTCACAAAAAAGTGATGCGTGCTTTCGTCAAAAGCGTAGCATTTGCTCGCTACGGGGTTATCTTCTTGTATTTTTAAGGTGTTATCGCCGTGGTGCTTAAACTCCCATGGGTTTTTGGTTGCGGTGGGGTAGTCTTTCAGGTGCTCCACTTTTCTGCCGCGCTCCAAAACAAGGGTTTTTAGGCCGCCTTCGCAAAGTTCCTTGGCCGCCCATCCACCGCTGATGCCTGAGCCGATAACGATGGCATCATAAGTATGGTCGCTATTTGGGGTGTAATTAAATTCTCCGGTTAGCATAGTTGTTTAATTGGTTTTTAAAGGTAGTGATTTGTGGGATTAGTTGTAATAGGTTGTAAAGGTTGTAGTGAGTTGTAAAGGTTGTAAAGGTGGAATTGTTAAAAAGTTCCCGGGTTAGCATGCGAATTAATAACCGCGACATTTCATAACTTTGAGGAATATGCTTCAAATCAGCGAACTGTATACCTACCCAATTAAATCATTGCCGGGCATTTCCCTCCGGCAAGCCCGTGTAACCGAACGTGGTTTTGAACATGACCGGCGCTGGATGCTGGTGGATGAAAACAATATATTTATTTCGCAAAGGGAAGCGCCCGAGATGACGCAGCTGCCGCTGTCTCTTGAGCATGAAGGCATTAGGGTGA
This sequence comes from Bacteroidota bacterium, assembly GCA_013285685.1. Lineage (GTDB taxonomy): Bacteria > Bacteroidota > Bacteroidia > Sphingobacteriales > Sphingobacteriaceae > Mucilaginibacter. The sequence goes on along the minus strand of JABDHD010000047.1, from coordinate 5,921 downwards.
CTGACAAACGAAATGGCGATTCGATCCTGGTTCCGTTCAAAACAAACCATTTGAAAGAAAAAAGCCCGGTTGAAGTAATTGTTTGGGACGATACCTGTGCCGCTGAATATGTGAGTGTTGAAGCAGATGCCTGGTTTTCAAAGGCGCTGGGCTTCAATTGCCGGCTGGTGCACATGCCTGATGATAGCCGAAGGATCGTCGACCAGAAATATGCGCCGGGTGACAACATTACATCATTCTCGGATGCTTATCCTTTTTTGATGATCGGGCAAGCTTCGCTTGATGATCTGAATAGCCGGCTTGCCGACGCACTGCCCATGAACAGGTTCAGGCCGAACCTGGTTTTTACCGGTGGCAGCCCGTATGAAGAGGATTTAATGGCGCACTTTACCTTGGGTTCAATGAATTTTTTTGGTGTGAAGCTGTGTGCCCGCTGTCCCATCCCAACCATTGATCAAATTACCGGCATACGTGGCAAGGAGCCTTTAAAAACGTTCGCAAAATATCGCCAGCGGGATAATAAAGTCTATTTCGGCCAAAATTTGATCCACCGGGGGAATGGCTTAGTCAGCGTTGGGGATGCCCTGGAGGTTAAAAGATATCATACCGATGAGCGTTTTATAATAAACGGTCAAAATCAGAAGTTCATCGAAATTGATAAAACATTGGTATAATTGTGTTAATTATTAGCTTATAATTGTTTAGAATGCTGAAAAGCTTGTCAGTTTAGTAATAACTGATGATCCGAAGCCAGCCGTCCCAGTAATATGTTATCCAAAAAAACGAAATATGCCATAAAAGCCCTGGTAATCCTGGGCAAAAATATGGACCAGCCGCCGATGCAGATCCAAAAAATAGCGGAGGAAGAACGTATTCCTAAAAAATTCCTCGAGCAGATATTGCTCGACCTGCGTAATGCGGGCTATCTATATAGCAAAAAAGGTGCAGGCGGCGGCTATAGTCTGAATAAGGATCCGAAGGAGATTTTCTTAGTCCACATTATGCGGATCACCGGCGGACCCATCGCCATGGTACCTTGCGCAAGTCTTAATTTCTTCCACAAATGCGAAGAATGTCAGCAGGAAACTACCTGCGGTATTCGTGATGTATTTATAAAGGTACGCGATGCTACATTAAAAATACTTACCGAAACCAGTATTGCCGATATCATTACAACCGAGAGTCACTTGGTTATGAACCTGTAGTTTAGCCTTTTTTGTTGTGAACCGGCAGCTTTTTCCGGAAAATTGCCGATCAAATGAACCGTTGTTTTCAATTAATTGCCGGCTTTAATTGTAATTAAAAGGTAAAATCCTGAATTTTTAAATTAAATACGACAAATTCGGTATACTATGTATATATTTGTTGCATTGAAAATGGAGAATAGAATTTTAAATATGACCAAAGCCATGATGTGTTGCTGCATAGATTGCAACAGGTGAGGGCTTTGCACAGTTAATAATAATAAGTTCAAGCCTCTTTGCCTCAACCCAAAGGGGTTTTTTTATAACACAAAAAACTAAAACCAACCTATGCAAAGCTTCAGAACAGAACTGGAGAACCCGATAGTTGAAAAAGACATAATCGACCTGGAACGCAAGATCAGGGCTTTTCGCGAAGGAAAGATCCATGATGAAAAATTCAGGAGCCTGCGGCTTGCCAGGGGCATCTATGGCCAGCGTCAGCCGGGGGTACAAATGGTGCGGATAAAGCTGCCATTTGGTAAGATCACTTTTAAACAACTGTTGCGTATCGCCGATATTTCCGATGAGTATGCCAGCGGCAACCTGCATTTAACCACGCGCCAGGATATACAAATCCACTATGTTAGCCTGGATCGTACGCCGCAGCTATGGGCCGACCTGGAGCGGGACGATATTACCCTGCGCGAAGCCTGCGGCAATACCGTAAGAAATGTTACCTCCTCTCCTGCTGCGGGTATTGACCCGGACGAGCCATTTGATGTTTCGCCCTATGCGCAGGCTACTTTTGAGTATTTTCTGCGCAACCCGGTTTGCCAGGATATGGGCCGCAAGTTTAAAATAGCATTCTCGTCCAGCGAGGCTGACACGGCGTTTTCGTATATCCATGACGTTGGTTTGATCCCTAAAATAAATGAAAAAGGCGAGCGCGGCTTTAAAGTATTGCTTGCCGGCGGTCTTGGAGCGCAGCCGTTTCTGGCGCTTGTTACCGAAGAGTTTCTGCCCGAAGACCAACTGATCCCATATATCGAGGCGATCATCCGCGTATTTGACCGTCACGGCGAGCGGAATAATCGTAACAAAGCCCGTTTAAAATACCTGGTGCAAAAAATAGGTTTGGACGAAGTTTTACGCCTGGCGGGTGAAGAAAGAAAGGCACTCAAGGTAAAGACCTACCCGATAAACCGGGAAACCATCCCAGCTCCTGCCCTTCCGGCTGAACAGTCTTTTGAAGAAGTGGTACTTAGTAACCCTCTTCGCTATGAGCAATGGCTCATCACCAATGTTTTTGAACAAAAGCAAAAAGGATTTTACGGAGTTTATGTAAAAGTTCCGGTTGGTGATATTCATACGCCTGTTGCACGTAAGCTGGTTGAGGCCATCAGGCCTTATGTGGCGGATGAGATCAGGATCACCCAAACCCAGGGTCTGCTGCTGAAATATGTGCGCAAGGAAGCTTTGCCTGCGCTTTATAATGCTTTAACCGAACTTGATTTGTCTGCTCCGGGCCACGATAGTCCTGCTGACGTAACTACCTGCCCGGGCACCGATACCTGCAACCTGGGTATATCAAACAGCATGACTTTATCTAAAGTGCTGGAAGATCTGATCTACAATGAATTCGAAGAATTTATCTTCAACCGCGAAATAAAAATAAAGATCAGCGGCTGCATGAACTCCTGCGGGCAGCATGGGTTGGCGCACATCGGCTTCCATGGCAGCTCATTAAAAGCCGGAACAAGAGTGTTGCCCTCGGTACAGGTACTTTTGGGTGGCGGAACTGTAGGCGATGGTGCGGGCCGTGCAGCCGAGAAGGTTATCAAAGTGCCGGCAAAACGCGCTACACATGTTTTGAGGGCCGTTTTGAACGATTATAAAAATAATTCGATCGCGGAGGAAACTTTCCACGGGTATTACGACAGGCAGGGAAAAGACTACTTCTACCAACTGCTAAAACCGCTGGCTGATCTGAGTACCTTAAGCGAAGATGAGTTTGTTGATTGGGGACACGAGGAAACCTTCGCGACAGCCATTGGCGTGGGCGAATGTGCCGGTGTGGTGATTGACCTGGTTGCAACATTGTTATATGAGGCTGATGAAAAATTCGGCTGGGCAAACGAAGCATTTGCAGACGGTAGGTGGGCCGATGCTATTTATCACGCTTATAACACGTTTATCAGTTCGGCGAAGGCTTTACTGCTTGACAAAAATATTAACAGCAGTACCCAGACAGGTATTATCCGCGAATTTGACACCCACTATATCACTACCGGCGAGATCAATATTGATGGAAGCTTTAATGACCTGGTGCTGCAAATCAATCAAAACGAGCCTTCTGCGGCGTTTGCTGCGAGCTACATTGCACAAGCCGCTGATTTTTTAAATACTGTAAAAGCAAAGAGAGAGGAATTGGTACAATCATGACAACTGAAAAAAATATTAAAGAACCGCGCATAACGCTTTTAGGCGCCGGACCGGGGGATCCCGAATTGATCACGCTTAAGGGTGTAAAAGCATTGGCCACTGCCGATGTGGTTTTATACGACGCCCTGGTGAATGAAGAGTTGTTGGCGCATGCGCCCGAAGCTTCGGTGAAAGTTTACGTTGGTAAGCGCTCAGGAGATCATACTTATTCACAGGATGCGGTGAATCAACTGATGGTTGATTATGCCTTGAATTATGGCCATGTGGTGCGCCTGAAGGGCGGCGACCCGTTTGTGTTCGGTCGTGGTTTTGAGGAATTGGATTTTGCAGCTGCTTACAGTATTCCTGCGTTGGTTATTCCTGGAATCTCCAGTTCGATTGGTGTGCCGGGATTGCAAAATATACCGGTAACGCACAGGGGCTTAAGCGAAAGTTTTTGGGTAGTAACAGGTACCACCGCGAGTGGGAAAGTATCAAATGACCTGTATGAAGCTGCCCGTTCAAAAGCTACCGTTGTGGTGCTGATGGGCATCCATAAGCTGGCGGAAATTGCTGAAATTTTTAAAGGCGAAGGCAAAAATAAGCTGCCCGTGGCTGTCATCCAAAGCGGATCGACAAATAATGAAAAAGTAGCCATAGGCATTGTAGACACAATCGTTGAGATCGTTGAAGAAAATAAGATCACTTCGCCGGCGCTTATTGTGTTTGGAGAAGTAGTGTCCCTTCACCCAAAATTTCAACCTATCAGGGAGTTTTATGGCATTGTCGCTGAAGAATAACAACCCGGGCAAACTGGCGGCCGAAAAGCAGCAGCAGGGTAATCCCCTGTTTCCTGTTTTTTTGAAGCTGAATAATTTGCATACGGTGCTGATCGGTGCAGGCAACGTTGGCCTTGAAAAGCTGACTGCGATCCTCAACAACAGCCCTGATGCGGAGGTTACCGTTATTGCTTTGACCTTTTTGCCCGAAATACATATCCTGGCGGCCGAATATAAGGGCGTTGTTATTAAGCAAAAATCATTTAAGGCAAGCGACCTCGACCACGCAAACATCGTTGTGGCAGCTACCAATGACGCTGAATTGAATATGTATATCGTGGAATCGGCCCATGAGCGGCGATTATTGGTGAATGTGGCGGACAAGCCTGACCTGTGCGATTTTTATTTAGGTGCTATCGTGAAAAAAGGTGATTTGAAAATCGCCATATCAACCAACGGCAAATCGCCTACTGTGGCTAAAAGGCTGAAAGAAGTTTTAAATGAGGCTTTGCCCGAAGAGATTGACACCACTTTGCAACGGATGAGCGAACTACGAAATTCGCTGAGCGGTGATTTCGCCGGAAAAGTAAAAACGTTAAATGAGATCACCGCCGTGCTGGTTGGTGAGAAAGGAATTAAAAATAAGTCCGAAAGTCAGTAAGTCCGGAAGTCCGACCGCGTGCCGCTTTAGCTTTAGCGGTGGCGCAAAGAAGCTGCAACTGGCGGATAACTTAAATTTATAAAGAAGAGCAGCCTGTCCATATCGGCTGTACAAATATTTATACCATGTTTGATTTATCAGAAGAATTAAAACAGCAAACCCGGGGATTAAGCCCAATTGAAGCATTAACTTTTCTTGCGGATTCGTTTCCCGGCAAGATCATATTTTCCACAAGCTTTGGCTGGGAAGACCAGGTGGTTACCCATATGATATTTGATAATAGCCTGCCGATCAAAGTTTTTACTTTGGAGACCGGCCGCTTATTTCCGGAAACCTATTATGTATGGAACCGTACGATGGAAATTTACGGTCAACCGATTCATGCTTATTATCCCCGCCAGGACCTGCTGGAACAAATGGTGACCAAAAAAGGCCCAAACAGCTTTTACGAATCGGTTGATAACCGCAAGGAGTGCTGCAATATCCGCAAAGTGGAGCCATTAAGGCGTGCATTAGCGGGTAACGATATCTGGATAACGGGCATCCGGGCTGAGCAATCGCCAAACAGGCAGCATATGGATAATATTGAATGGGACGAAATAAATAACCTGGTCAAATTCCACCCCATTTACCATTGGCACCTCGACGAGGTTAAAGATTATATCAAACTTTACAACATTCCATACAACACGTTGCACGACAGAGGGTTCCCCAGTATCGGCTGCGCCCCATGTACCCGTGCCGTTCAGCCCGGCGAAGATTTCAGGGCCGGCCGCTGGTGGTGGGAAGACCAATCAAAAAAGGAATGCGGGCTGCATGAAACGCATGCTGAGAAGTTAGAGGTTAGTTAAATAGAGAATAGAGATTAGGAAAATC
>JABDHD010000046.1 GCA_013285685.1 Bacteroidota bacterium | reverse complement strand
GATTTTTAAAATTGACGTTTTGGACTTAACAATTACTTAAAACCAAAGTGCCATCATGTCAGTGCTGGCTTTAAACAAATACACAGCAATCATAACAAAAAAGCCCCGCCGGATCCCGTAGGTACGGGATCCGGCGGGGCTTTTTAAAGTCTTAAACAAATTTATTACTTCCCGGTCGGCTTAGCGCCTCCTGCCGGAAGCTGTCCCGCTCCCGTGCCACCACCATGCTGTGAAGATTGGCCGTTAGGGCCAGGAAATGTATTTGGTTGTGCCGCAGGCGTCTTCAAGGTTTTAGACCGGTCTGTACCACCGGCACCAGTTGAAGCCGCCGATCCGCCTTTAACGGCAACATTTATGGCCATCGCTAATACCATTAAAACAATGGCAAACCCCCATGTACCTTTTTCAAGGAAATCACCCGTTTTCTGCACACCCATCAATTGTGATGAGCTGGAAAAATTCGAGGACAAACCACCACCCTTGGGGTTTTGTATCAATACGATAAGCACTAAAATCACACAAACGATGAGTGCTAAAATCAGCAATAACTGGATCATTATTTTATTTTAATTGGTTTTCTTTTCTAACTGTTCTATCTTCTCGGCAAAGTAACGGCTTTTTTCCGGGAATTTCAACATCAATTTTTTGTACGAGGCTATGGCCTTGTGGTATAACATCTGGTCGGTGTATATTGCGGCCAGCGTTTCCGATACCAGCTCATCACGATCCTCTGAACTCTTCTTTGCCTTATTCTCATTATCTAACTTGTCGCTGCTTTGCGGTTTTATCTGTGGCTCTTCCTTAATAAAACGTTCAATAATAAGCTGGTCCTTACGCTTAAGGTCAGGAGAAGCCGGCGCAGGCGAAGTTGACTTATCTAACTCTTCGACAGACGTAATATGAAAAATATTTTCAAAATATTGCTGCTGCAGTTCGTCGGTTATCTTTTTTGCCCTTTTAGGTGCAGCCGGCGGTTTTACATACGGCTGGTATATCTGTGCATGTTCCTTTCGCGTTTTGTCAAGCCACCACATAAAAGTGTATGGCATTTTTTCATCGTGATACCTGGATACATCCTGCTGCTCGGGTTCGCCTCCCGCAGATGCCGCAGGTGCGGGCGTATGTTCCACCACTTCCCTGTCTTCGTGTGCGCCAAATTCCTGGTCGAAGGAAAAGAACTGGTGCTTGTTCTGATCGCCTAAGTTGATATCCTCAATCCCTACAATTTCATCGTAAATTTCATCGGCTTCATCATCAACAGCCTCGGGGGCTGCAACAATATCGGTGTGAACCGGTATTTCAGGCTGTGATATGCTCTCTTCCCTTAGGGGTATTTCGGTTTGTGGCTTAATGTCTTCTTCAACGGGTATTTCGGTCAGAATTTCGGCCGGTTTCTCGTCAGCAAGATCAATCACCTGAACCGGTTCCTCTTTATCCGCGTCAAACCCAATTGTTTGCTCAGTTACTTCGGCACTTGCAACTTCAAAGGCGGATTTGTGCTCAATATGCAGGGCTTCGTCCGGCGCATGAGAAATCTCATCAGTAGTTTCACCATGCTCCTCCCCTTCCGTGCGTATTGCTTCTGGTTTGTGCAACTCCTCTTCCCGGCTTTCATGCGCTTCTGCATGAACGGCCTGATGCTCCGGTAAATGGTCCGCTGCCGCCGTTTCGGAGTGGCCGGATTGAGTCACCTCTTCGCCGGCAATTTCTTCTGCTAATAGTTCTGTAGTGGCGCCCGTTTCGTGAGCCGCCAAAACTTCGTCCTCAGCAGCATGTTCAAGGTGCGCCGGCGCAGCTTCGTGGTCTGTGGCGGTTTCTTCCTCAACCGGAGCGGCAATATGCAAATCCGGGGGTTCGTGAACGGCAACAACTCCTTCTTCAGTTTGTGGCGCTGCAGCCGGACTACCGGCCTCACCCGTCACTGGTTGAACGCCATGCTCTTCGCCGGTTACATGACTTAAATATTCTTCCGCGTTATGATCAATTATCAACTCCTCTCCGGTATGGTGGCTGCCTTGTTCTTCGACGGCTTCAAGAGGTGGCGCACCTTTATCAACCACCAGGTCCTCACTGGCAAAAGCGTCATTGCTTTCTTCGTAGACTGACGGCGCACTTTGATTATAGCTGCCATTTACACTGATGCCGGGTTGTATTACAATCCGTTCATCAGGCACACCGGTTAATGTGGCGGGAGCATTGATCAGTTTAAACAATGCCCGCGGGTTAAAGTAGGCAGACGCCCGCTTTAAATTTTTTTCTTCACTGGCGTGTGCAAGCAGCGCCTGCAAAATGCCGCTCTGAGGGAAATCATCCACCAGCCGGTGCAGGTTATACACGTGGGAATTGGCATCATTAGCGGGGTTCTCTAATAACGGCCATAAAAAATCATTGGGGCTATTGTTTAAATTTTGATCCACGTGGTTGAAACTACGAATTGCTTACCAATTTGCAAAAGCTTTGTTAAAAATATCTTCGATTAACTGTTTATCAATGGCGGCTATCAAGGTCTGTTCCTGTGTATTTATATCGCCGGTAAAATTCTGGGTTTTTGAAAATGTCTGGTCAAAACTATCTTTTTTCCCTTCTTTCAGATTATTTACGTATTTAACGCTTACGGTTATAGTCAACTGGCTTGCGCCTGCGATGGGCGCAACGTTATTGCTACTGGCAGTGATAGACACCGGCGCAATATTGTAATCCGTAATGGAGCCGGAAAAAGTGGCATCTGCATCACCGGTTACGATGGCCAGGCGCGTTGTATTCCGGATGCGGTCCTTTAACCCCTCTGTAAATTGAGTGCTTAGGTTATTCACCACCAGGGCCGCGTTATTTTCAAAAAAATCGACCCGGATGGTTTTCATGCTTGGCGGTATCGACGCTCCGTTCAGGCTTAATTTATAGGTACATGACGGCCCCAGCACAAATAAACAAGTCACGATAATTAATAACTTCGGTATCCTTTTCATTTTTATAAGTTTAGCTCCTTTATTTTCCGGTACAAAGTCCTTTCGGATATGCCCAGCTCATTGGCGGCAAGCTTGCGCTTGCCCTTGTGCTTTTTGAGCGCTTTGCGGATCAGGTCAGATTCTTTATCAATTAATGAAAGTGATTCCTCAACTTCCTCCGCGTCTTGGGTTATATTATACGGATTTGTGTTGATGTTATTGTTATTTGAGTTGATAACCGGTTTTTGTAAAGTGAATTGCTGCTCATTTGAACCCGGAATCTCAATATCGCGATAAAGCTGGTTGAGTGTTTGACTGGAATGATTGATGGATACGCCGCCGTGCTCGATAATCTCGGCAACCAGCTTTTTGAGCTCCACCATGTCGCGCTTCATATCAAACAGTACTTTATATAAAATATCGCGTTCTGAAAAATCTTCTTTCGGCTGATTTTCTACCCGCATCGGCAGGTTCCTGGCGCTTTCGGCCGGGATATAGCTAAGCAGGGTTTGTGCGGTGATGGTGCGGTCGCGCTCCAGCACGGCAAGTTGCTCGGCCATGTTTTTTAACTGCCTGATATTGCCCGGCCACGAATAGTTGACCAATACCTGCTGGGCCTCGTCGTCCAAAAGTATTGGCGGCGTACGGTATTTATCGGTAAAATCCGAAGTAAACTTTCTGAACAGTAAAAAAACATCTTCCTTGCGGTCGCGTAAAGGCGGGATGCGTAAGGGGACAGTATTTAAACGATAGTAAAGATCCTCCCTGAATTTGCCGCTCTTTACCGCATCGTAAACATCCACGTTAGTGGCAGCGATCACACGGACATTCGTTTTCTCTACCTTTGATGAACCCACTTTAATGTACTGCCCGGATTCAAGCACCCTTAACAGACGGGCCTGTGTGCCAAGCGGCATTTCGGCAATTTCATCCAAAAATATGGTGCCGCCGTTTACGGTTTCGAAATACCCTTTACGTTCGCCTACCGCTCCCGTGTAAGCGCCCTTTTCGTGGCCGAATAATTCTGAGTCGATCGTTCCCTCCGGTATGGCGCCGCAGTTCACAGCAATGAACGGCCCATGCTTGCGCGGGCTCATTTGGTGAATGATGTGCGAAAAAACTTCCTTACCACTGCCGCTTTCCCCGGTTATCAGTACTGAAATATCAGTAGGCGCAACCTGGTTTGCTATATCTATTGCCCGGTTAAGCAGCGGCGAATTACCGATGATGCCGAAGCGTTGTTTTATTTCTTGTATCTCCATTTCTTTAGAACCAAGAGTCAAGAATCAAGAGTCAAGAGTAACTCAAGATTGATGTCAGTTTATTGGAAGACGATTAGAACTTCCTTTTATTTTAAGTTATCTCTGAAGGCAATAATCTGCCGTTCGCTTATCATAAGTCCGATGTGCTACGCTAACAAATCGTTCCAATCAATGTAGCAGTGGTCGTGCGTTCGACCAGGACGTTGACATATTGGCCAGGCTTATAATCATCGCCTACCGGAAAAACCACCATCGCATTCTGATCATTGCGCCCGCAATAATCTTTATCCGATTTTTTTGAAAAACCTTCTATCAATACTTTTTGAACCTGCCCTACCTGGCTTTGCAGACGGACATAGGAGTATTCCTGTTGTTTGGCTACTACTTCCTTTAAACGCCGGCGCTTAATATCCTCGGGGATATCATCTTTGTAGCGCTTGGCAGCTAAAGTTCCGGGCCGCTCGGAATACATGAACATATAAGCAAAATCATATTGTACATAATCCATCATGCTTAAGGTCTCCTGGTGTTCTTCTTCCGTTTCGCTGCAAAAACCGGTGATCACGTCGGTTGATATGGCGCAGCCGGGAATGATCCTGCGGATGGCGTCTATCCTGCCCATATACCATTCACGGTCATAGGTGCGGTTCATCAGCTCCAGTACCCGGCTGTTGCCTGACTGTACTGGCAGATGGATATAATTACAGATATTTTCGTGTTTTGCTATCGTGTATAAAACCTCGTCGGTAATATCCTTTGGATGCGATGTTGAAAAACGCACCCGTAGTTGCGGACTAATCGCGGCAACCATTTCGAGCAGGTTGGCGAAGTTGACTATTTGAATATCACCCAAATCTTCTTCACTTTCGGACTTCCAGACTTTCGGACTTTCAGACTTCCATTTATACGAATCCACATTCTGCCCCAGCAAGGTCACCTCGCGGTAGCCCTGGTTATATAGTTCGGTACATTCCTTAACGATCGATTGCGGGTCGCGGCTACGCTCGCGGCCGCGGGTAAACGGGACAACGCAAAATGAGCACATGTTGTCGCAACCGCGCATAATAGACACGAAGGCATTAATTCCATTGCTGTTGAGGCGTACAGGACTGATATCCGCATAGGTTTCTTCGCGTGATAATAGTACATTCACGGCTTTTTGGCCGTCGTCAACCTGGTCGATCAGGTTAGGAAGGTCGCGGTAAGCATCGGGACCAACAACCACGTCAACCAGCCGCTCCTCTTCTAAAAATTTTGATTTTAACCTTTCAGCCATACAGCCTAAAACGCCAACCACCAAACCTGGGTTTTTAACCTTGGCAATGGTAAACTCTCTCAGGCGGTTGCGAACACGCTGTTCGGCATTCTCCCTGATGGAGCAGGTATTGATAAAAATAACATCCGCTGCGTTATAATCAGCGGTGGTTTCAAATCCCTGGTCGTGTAAAATTGAGGCTACGATCTCGCTGTCTGAAAAATTCATGGCGCAGCCATAGCTTTCGATGTAAAGCTTGCGGCCATTATTTTTTTTCTTATTCCCCTCCAACAACAGCGCTTCACCCTGCCTGCTCTCATCGTGTACCTTACCTGTAATCCCGAGATCGATCATTAAAATAAAAAATTTAGCCCGCAAAAATACACAAAATTTAAATAAAAGGTGACATATTGTCATGAATAACAAATTTTGTACTTTATTGTTATATTCCAAACCGTTAACCATGGGCTCACAATCGCCGAAAAAAAGAAAACTTCCCGCCTGGCCTTTCATCGTACTGGTGGTTGTAGCTATTGCCGGGTGGGCTACCTACTACATTTACAATTCGTACCTGGCCGGCAACCGCTGGAAACCTGTTTTACAACGCCGGTTAAAAGAGCTGGTATTAAAAACCAGCGACAGCCTTTACCAAATAGAATATTCGGATTTTGAGCTAAATATCCATTCAGGTAACGCGACGATTTATGACTTCAGGCTAATACCGGATACGCTGGTTTATAATAAACTGGTGAAGCTGAAAAAGGCGCCTGACAATCTTTTCATCCTCAGTGTTAAAAAGCTCACTATAAAAAATATTGGGGCAAAAAAGGCTTACCGCGATAAAATACTGGACATCGACAACATTACCATCGATAAGCCAAATCTGACCGTCATCAACAAGCGTTTTAAATTTAATGATACGGTGAAAGTGGGCAAACCGGAAACGCCTTATCAAATGATAAAGAAAGTATTTAAGCAGCTCCGTATCGATTCGATCGCGTTAAATGATATTAGCCTTAACTATATCAACAAAAACAAGCCGGTTACCAGGCAAACAATTCTTAAACATTTGGACATCGCGGTTTCCGATGTATTTATCGATTCGCTATCGGGACAGGATCCCGCCCGCTTTTATTATACAAAAGATGTCAACGTAACCGTACACGATTACCATATTGGTACACCTGACGGATTGTACAACGCGAAATTGAAAAAGATATTTTTCTCTACCGCTCAGCGAAGGATTCAACTGGACAACGTCTCGCTTTCGCCAAAGTATAACCGTGAGGATTTCTACCAGCAAGCAGGCGCACAAGGGGACATTTACAACCTGAAGTTTAAAAGGATCGCTATAGAAGATATCGACCTGCAGGATTTTCTGCGGGCGCAAAATCTTTATGCAGGCGTGATGAACATCAAAGGCGCCGATGTGCAGATATATACCGATAATGCTTACAAAGGAAAAAAGAAAGTGATGACCGGGAAAGATCCGCAGCAATCGCTGCAGAGGGTGGGTTTGGATATGTGGCTGAAGCGCATTAATATAAAAGACGCCCGCATCAGCTATGCCGAAACAGACGCAATAACTAAAGCAACCGGCGAAATACTGTTTACCCACACCAATGCCAATTTTTTGAATGTAACGAATGATGACGACCAGAAAAGACGAAATCCCATTATGCGTGCAAATATCAATACCCGGTTTATGGATGCCGCGCCGTTCCAGGTAAACTTTAAATTTAACCTTGCGGCACCTGACGGGGCCTTCAACTATTCGGGCGAGCTGGGTAAGTTTGACGGCAAAATACTCGATAAGCTGGTAAAACCGCTGGCCATGGTTCATGTGCAGTCGGCGGATATTGAAAAGCTGGATTTTAACGTTAATGCAAGTAATTACAGCGGCAAAGGCAACCTCGATTTTTATTATAAAAACCTGAATATCCAGTTGCTAAAAAAGGTTGAAGGTAAGGACGAACTGCAAAAACAGGGCTTTATTTCAACATTAGCAAATAATTTGATCATTAAGAGCAACAACCCGGACAATACAGGTAAATTGAGGCCCGGGCCGATAGACCTGGAACGAGACCCCGACGTTTCATTTTTCAGCTTTTTATATAAGGCGCTGCTGGATGGTTTAAAGCCAAGTGTTGGCTACGATAAGAAAAAAGAAGGCCAGGTTGCAAAGGCAATTGTAAAAGTTAACACGACAGTAGCAAAAGTTGACACTTTAATGAGCAGATTTAATAAATTTAAAGAGGCAAGAAAAGTGCGGCGCGAAGAGCGTAAAAAGCAGCGGCAGGCAAAAAAAGATTCTCTAAATAAAACAGGCGAAAACAAGGGTAATTAATGGCATTTAAGATTTTCAGAAGAAAGTGGCAAAATGTGACGGCAATTTGTTTGGCCGTTTTTATTGCACTTATCTTGCTGGTTGCTTTGCCCGTTAATAGCTATTGGTCGCCTATACTGGCAAAAGAGGTAAAAAAAATTGTGCTGAAAAGCAGCGATAGCTTGTACAAAGTTAGTTTCAGTTCAGCCGAGCTGCATGTGTTAAGGGGCACTATTGACATTTTTGATATCACGCTAAAGCCTGATACTGCCGTTTATAATCTGAGGCTGAAACAAAACATTGCCCCGAATAATCTTGTGGAGCTGCATGTAAAACGACTCACCTTGTCGCATATTCATCCCTTCAAATGGTATTTCCAGCACGAGCTCGATATTGGCGAGATCGCCGTCGATCAACCCGTCCTTAACATCAGCTACCGGCTAAATCATAAAAAGGATACCTTGTTGGCAAATAATCAAACCGCATGGCAAAAGATATCTAAAAGCCTGCATTCCATTCATATAGGCGATATTCTTTTGGGCGATGTCAAATTGAAATACGAAGATTATTCAGGAAATAAGCTAGCGATAGCCGAGCTGAAAGAGTTAAACCTGAGCGCGCACGACCTCCTGATCGATTCAACAACACAAAAAGATAAATCAAGACAGCTTTATTGTAAAGACATCGTGGGTGAATTAAATAATTATTCGGCAAAAACGCAGGATGGCCTGTATACCTATAAATTTGATCACCTGAGGTTATCGACTTTGCAATCGAGGCTGAATATCGAAGGGTTCAGCTTAAGCCCGCTGCCAACAAATGATTTTTTTGCCAAAAGCAGGGATGATAAGTTTGCATTCCGGCTGGATTCTCTTCAGCTGAATAATTTTGATTTTTTAAACTACCACAAATATCGTATCATAACCGCCTCGAAGCTTACTTTGAATAACGGCAACCTGGAGGTATTTGGCAACCCAACAAAAACGGCGCGGCTTACCGACCGGGTGGTCACCTTTCCGAATGCAGGCTTATTTAACTTCAATTCGGATTTGAAACTGGATACGGTAAAACTAAAACGCATTGATGTTATTTATACAGAATTCAATAAAAAGTCGAATAAAACGGGCTCCATATCGTTTAACCGTACCAGCGGTACTTTTTTTAATATTACCACGCGGGCTGAGGCTTTGCAAAAGAATAACCTTTGCAACGTGGAGCTAACCAGTCTTTTTATGAACGAGGCCCATTTTAAGGTAGGCTTTGTTTTTAATTTAACTGATGCCGACAGATCCTACAGTTTTAAGGGCAGCCTGGGGCCGATGAACCTGAAAGGCATTAATACCGCGACCATGCCATTGACTTTGCTTAAAATTCAAACCGGTACACTAAAGCAAATGGATTTTGATTTTAAAGCCGACCGTAAGACCGCGAAAGGAAAACTGGTTATGCTATATAATGATGTAAAGGTTGCAATACTTGGCCGCGATTCGTTATTTAATACATTGCAAACAAAACCTATTCCCACATTATATGTCAATAATTTTATCCTCAGGCATAACAATCCTGATGCGCCCGGCCTCTCACCGCGAATAGCTTTTGTAACGCAAAACCGATCAACTGAAACGCCCTTTTTTAAATATACCTGGCAGGCGTTGTTAGCAGGCATCAAACCTTCCATTGGTTTAAATGAGAAAACCCAGGAGGCTGCGATTGCCCTGGTAAATCAACTGTCAGAAGACAAGCGTGAGCGACAGATCAAAAAAGTACAACGTCAGCAGCGCCGGGCAGAGCGCCGCCTGCGCAGGGAAGAGAAGAAGCGCGAGGGCAGCTGATTTGACCTGAGTGCCGGGCATGGTCTATCTTCTATCCGATTTCTGCCGACTTTCCTGACTAAATTTTCCGGCCATGCAACATTTTGCCCGCCGATCACATCTTATAAAGAAAACAAACGTTATGAAAAGAATAGCTTATGCATGTTTTGCAGTAATACTGGTATTTACAGCAACTTTAACCGCTTCGGCGCAGTCAGCAGAAACGAGGGCTGTCTCGGGATTTAACAGTATCGCGTCATCCGGACCCTTTGATGTGCATGTAAATATCAACGGAACAGAAAGCCTGAAGATCTCGGCCAGTTCAAAGATCATCAACGAGATCGAAACCGTTGTTGAAGATGGCACATTGAAAATTAAATTTAAGCATCGTGATGATTGGAATCATAACGATGAGTATGGGCAAATCGATGTTTATGTTACCGCTAAAGCGCTCTCATCATTAGCCAATGCCGGTTCCGGTTCAATTAAAGTAGAAGGTACTGTGACCGGGGGCGATGTAAACGTCGTTTTAAGCGGATCGGGAGATATCCAAACAGCCGTTAAATCAGGCAACCTGCATACAACCATCAGCGGGTCGGGTTCAATTGACATCAATGGCAGCGCCGACGAAACCAAAGTGACCATTAGCGGTTCGGGTGAAGTGAAGGGCAAAGGTCTTAAAACCAACAATGCCTCGGTTACTATAACAGGTTCCGGAAGCGCTTATTTTACTGCCGACAAAACCGTTTCTGCGCGGATCGTCGGTTCGGGAAATGTCGTTTATTCGGGACATGCAACTATCGCCGAAAGCAGGACCATCGGCTCGGGTAGTATTAGCAAAGAGGATTGATCTTCAATTACTTTATATCGGGCAGTTGTTTAATAAATGGCTGAAAACCCTGTTTAAACCAAGGGGATATTAATGATATTTCATTTTTATCCCTTTTTCTTTTACCAGGTTTTTAAAAGCAGGAAATTATTCCAAATAATATTTCCCTGTAGAACGCAATACATCGCGTCTACCGCCAAAATTGTCATACTCGCCTGGAAAAGACGGGATGTATTGTGTCTTCTGCTAAAATTATTATACGAGTTTGCTACTGTCAGCGGGAGGCGTGATGTATCGCGTCTCTACGGTGCAAAGATTATTGCAACAACAATTTCAGGTTAATTCCAAAATTAGTGAAAGCTGTATTGAAGGTTTGCGAAGTATACGGCCTTGTTATGTTTGAATCATAAAACAAATTAAGGGTAAAGCGCTGGTTTAACATCCAATCCATCGAAGGCCTTACGGTAATGTTCTGCGCTCCGGCCGAAACCTGGGCTTCCTCAACGTCGGCCTGGTAGATAAGCGTTTTAGTATCCTGCACTGAAAAATCTACCTTAAAATTCACGTCATTATGCTGCCTGCTTGCAAATAAGCCAAACGGGAATACAAAGTTTTTATCATGATACCCGAAGCCGAAAACCAGGGCATTCTGATTCAGTTCCGACAACTGGCTGTTCAGAACACTCAGGCTCAATGAGCGGCTTTGCCTGTACTCCAGGTTAGCTGTCATACCGTTTTTAAACCGGCCGTTCAAACCAAGCAGCGGAACAAATTGTTCAAAAATAGTGACCGAAGAGAACTGGTATTGTGGCAGGAAGTCGTTATTCGCGTCCCTTGCATTTACCGCACCGTTGGCCTCGGTATATTGCAGCAGCGTACTATAACCGCTCACCGTGTAGGAGGAACTATAACCGTGCGTAATATCCAGCGATTCGAAAATATCGCTAAACATCTGAATATGACTCAATCCATTATAGGTGATCTGCCAGTTAGGGATGGGAATATCCGGAAACTGGCTTAAACTGGCCGTCGATGGGCTTTTACCTGTATACGCCGCCAGGAATGCCGGCACCACCACATTTTGAGAGTTAGCGCTATATCCGTCGGCAAAACCATTGGTTGGTGGTCCGGTTGAATTTGGATTGAGGGCCCCCAGTCTTTGCGATATGGCCTGGCGGTCGTTTTCAAACTTTTGGAAAGCCGCAGAGGTGTTATTCGCCCCGCTTATTTTTGAAAATGCAGTTGCGATACTTAAATACGAAATGGCATAGTCGCCCGATGTTACCGGGTTATAGCTTTGTATATCGTTCCCGCCGTCTATCGACTTAAAATTGGTTTGATAAGTATGATCCTGGGTTTTAAAAGCAGAGAGCTGTATCCGCAGGTCTTTGATGGGCTGGATAGTACTTTTTAACTGCAGGTTTTCATTAAAGGTGGTCACGTAAAGCTGGTTTTGCAGGGTATCGGTGCTGATCCAGCCATGCGCTATCGCGGTTGCCCGCAAATCGCCCTGCCCGCCCAGTAAGAATGAAAGGCCCGGTGCGCCATAGTTGAAATCTTCTCCTAAAAAGTTGGATTGGGGCAAGTACCCCGGGATAAAGGTACCATCCGTTCTGGTAAATGATGCGCTGATATTTTTTACGCTCGTTAACACACCAACCAGGAATTTATTAAGCCCGTTATCATTATCGGGGCTTTGTACAGCTTTGATAAACGCAAATTTCTTATAAAGCGTTTCGAAATTGAAAGTTGGATCCAGTTGTATGGTCCGCGAGTTTTGAATACTGTTTCCAATATCAAACTGCGGGTCATCTATGGCAAAAAGTGGCTGCCCCTGCCAGTTAAAATGCGTGCTGTAATGAGCCGCGAGGGTAACCCAGTCCAGGTAAGGAATTTTGCTCAGGGGGACATTATAAGTAAAATTAAGGGTATGGTTATAGGCAGTTGTACGGCCTAAATTAAGAATGTTATGCCATAATGTATCCAGTTTCAAACCGTTTAGCGTACCGGCCGGCTCATCTACGGTCGCCAAATTGGTTGCGTCGATATCCATGGAAAGTGACTTGGTCAGGTTCCAGCCAAGGCCATAAACACGCGTTACGGTGAAAGTTTTGTTGAACGTTGTGGGAATAGTTAAACTATCCGTCGGGTCATTGTTTCGGGGTGTATTCTGCGAATAAAACCGATCAAAGCTCATGCTGAAGGCCAGCCTGGAGGGCCACAAACTAAAATTTATATCCTTGATCAGCGCCAGTGAGTTTTTCTTGATCAATTTCGCGAAGGGGCTGTAATATTTAGGCTGATCGGCATAGGAATAAGCCACGGCAAACTTGTAGGTCTTCTCTATATCAGCCAGTGTTACAAAATCATGGTGCTGATATTCACTATATGAAAGCGTAGCATTCCAGTTCTCCAAATCATAAACATGCTTTTTTGCCTTCGGATCGGAGTATGCCTTGTGCACATTGGTGAAGTTTATGCTCCTGCGCAGCGTATAGTCTTCCGCAGCATTCTTAATCGAATCTTTCTCTTTGGTCGTCGGCGCAGCCTTAATAACATCTTTTAGCAAAATATCGCCCGATGCCGGATCATACTCCGGCGTACTCACCTGCGTAGATACATTTATATAAGCCGGTATGTGTACGCCGCTCTTTGCCGGAAAAAACTTCCCGAGCTCTACATTCGCAGTAACATTATATCCGTTCACATCGTTCAGGCTCCGATCCTCCATCCTTGAATCCAGGGTACCGAACCCCGCCGTAGTTTTGTTCCCTGATACGGCAATATCGGCAAAGTCGGCAAGCTTTGCTTCCGCTTTTCCGATTGCTGCCCAGCCGCCTTTTTCGTTAAAATCGGTCATGCGCAGCTCGTCAAACCAAACCGTTCCTGATTTCGGTAAACCATCATCACTACTGGCCGTAGCGGGCGTTTTTAATGGATTACGTACACCCAGCATAATTGTCGTCACAATGCCAAGATCAGGGTTGCC
The DNA here is from genome assembly GCA_013285685.1 of Bacteroidota bacterium. GTDB lineage: Bacteria > Bacteroidota > Bacteroidia > Sphingobacteriales > Sphingobacteriaceae > Mucilaginibacter. The sequence goes on along the minus strand of JABDHD010000046.1, from coordinate 17,145 downwards.
AACAACGGTTATTGTATCGCGGCCGCCCGACTGGACATATTTATAAGGCACTGTGAGGGGCCAGGGGGCGCCGCCGAATCGGGCATTATCCCTCGCCAGTTTTGCCTGGGTCAATAACGACAGTTGAAGGGCCATTTCATTTGCCGCCGGCCAGATCACATTGGGATCCGTTGTCCCGGGCGGCGTAATTTCCAACGGTATCGAATATTCGTAATAGTTGTTTATGTAATCTGATCCCAGGCGGATAAACGCGCTGATATCGCCATTTCTCAGCCCGGCTCCTTCGCCATGTATAAACATATCGAGTTCTTTATACTGCCTCAGGTCATTATTAAACAACTTAAACGCTGCGCGAGAGTAGCCGTCGGCCAGGTTATTCACCAAAACCGACAACGATTGCTCGTTTAACTTAGTGTTTGCTTGTAAATTACTGTAGTCTGTTTGCCTGTTTATACCCGGAGGAACTACATAAGGTATCGGGGTGCGTGTACCGTTCTCTTCAATATTTACGGTTTCAACATCAATGGTAGAGTTGTCGAGCGGTGCATTAGCAATTTGAGAAATTACCTGGGTTGGGTCATTCTGCAGGTTAAAAGCCGTCCAGGTGCCCCGTACCAGTTGATAAGTGGCAAGGCGAAGCACAACGGTATCGGCAAAGTTGGTAAGAAAGGTCCGCATATAACGGATCGATTTAAAGTCCTGGATGCTGCCAATGGTAGAAGTATAAGCATTGATAGGAACCCTGAACTGGTACCAATTCACCGTGGTGGTCGACCCATTGGCCAGCGTTACCGTTGCTGGCTGAACATCGGTGATAAAGTTTTTGCCCACCACCAGGCTCTTTGGGTTTATAGGGATCTGATACTCGAAGTATTCATCATCCTGATCCATGTTATTGTCGTGATTTACATCTTCGCCGTCGGGCAAAGATGTGGATGCAGATGTTTGCAGTCCCAGCAATGCCTGCGACTGCTGTGAAGTTGGTGAGTTTCCTTCTGTTCCGTTATAGCGGCTATAGCGCTGCAGGATGCCCGCGGCGGCTTTGTCCAATTGCGGGCCCTGGTAATACTGGTAATCGTCCGATGAAGGGTCGGCCGCAAACGCCGCGCCGGCGGTGGCGTTTACCTGCGCTTTTACCTGGTTTACCACATTGGCAAACTGCACCCGTTCATCGGCATCGCTCAAACCGTCTAAACCGACGTCCTGCAGCGCCCTGGATGCTGGATCACTGTCAAAAGAGTTTACAACAGGTTGTACTGTCGGTTCGCGGCCCCATACTGTTGTGGTGGTATTATTTGTCGTTCCATCTACCGGGAGGCCGTTTTCGAGGCTCTTTTGACCATCCTTCAATATATCTTCAGAAATTTCGCCCAGGTCGATATACATGTTACCGCCGATAGAATTAGGTTTATAGGTAAACGGATCCATCAGCCAGAATTCGATGTACTGTACGTTCAGATCCTGGAAATCGCTCGAGTTAATACCCCTGAATATGCCGCCCCAGTTAGCCGCCGGATTCTGCAGGGTGCCATCGCTGTTCAGCCCGGTAGTCGTATAATTGTACGGGCCGCGCACCATCGGGTAATAAGCAAGGTCAAATGTGGCTATAGGCAAGGGCTGGCCGGTAGGCGATTGTTTAAAGGGAAAGACTTCCGTTTCAAGCACCTGCCGCACGTAGTTGTTCGACAATTCATTACGGCTGACAGGGATGGTACTGCCGGTATAAAATATCGGATCGATATTGTAAAAGGCAAGCCTGGCGCGGTGATAACCATTACTGAGGTCGTTGAATGCATCGTAATCATGGGCAAGCGCAGGCGTGTTTGGCGTGCCGGAAATATACCAGGAGCTTGCACTGCTAAGATCGATATAGGATTGGGCGCTTTCGAAATCATCCAGGTAAGCGGTGCCATTTTTGGAGCCGGCAAAATTCAACGCAGAGGGGTTGCCCGGTAAAAGCTGGGCAAATTCGCCATTAAAACTAAAGGATGAAGGCACCTTGGTGTGTATCAGCGGGATTTTATCGACCAGCCGGGTTAGAAACCTGGACGGCGAGTTATAATTTGCGTCGAAACCATACATGGTATTTGAAATGGACTCCTGGCCGATAACTTCATTTTGCGTAATCGGCTGCTCGGTAAGGTGCATCAGTGTGGCGCCCAAACTCAATTTATCGTTAACCTGGTAATCAAACCTCGATCCAAACAACGACTTTTGCTGAACGCCGAATAGTTCGTTATTTTCAACCTTCACCGTGATTGGCTGCCCGGAGTTAAGCAGCGCGGTGTTTAGTATGGTAATACGCCCCGCGTTGTAATCAATGGTGTAGTCAGTTCCTTCTACCAGCGTTGTTGCGCCTGCATTCACAATAACCGAGCCCTGCGGAATGTTCACCGCATTTAACTGGTAAGAAGAACCTGCCGTGCCCGAAAACGTTCCGGCTATAGTGTAGCGGTTTAAATTCTGAAAAAACTGTTTAGCCGCAAACTGTGTCGAATCATATAGTGGCTGATAAACGTACCTGTTGACGAGCTCCGTCTCCCCGGGGGAAAACTGTTTAGCCAGGTCGGCGCCGAAGGGCTCAAGCGTCGGAAAAATGATCACACCATTGTTGGAGTCGATGGTAATCCCCTCCAGAAAGTCGAAATACCCATCAGGTTGCTTGTTTTGTTGCGCGTCCAGGTTATCCAGGTCGGTAAGTTGCAGCCATAATTTGCTCTTCGTGTTTTGCCCCTCCTCCATCGCCAGTTTTTGGATGCCTGATTTGTCATCCAGCCTCGAAATGTTCAGCTTAAAATTAGTCGGGCTGATCTGCGAGGCGTTGAGCGAGTAGACGTTCTTCATCATTAAGTTCCAGGTCGGCAGCTTGGTTTTCAGCAATTCATTTTTCAGCAGTTTTACATACAATACCTTGCGGGTTGTGGCATTAACAGGCTGATCGCTCGAAAACTCACCTACCTGGTACGACACGCCATTGTAGGTATATTGATAAGCAACCGCCAGCACCTCGTCGTTATTTAACGCGGATTTTAGCGTGATATATCCCAATTGGGGGTGAAGTGTATATTCCGCCGACGTTAACTGACGTGCATAAACCAATTTTGCATAGTTATCGGAACCGCCCGTTGTGGCAAAATAACTGGCAATGCTGTTTTGGGGATCATAGGTGAGGCGGGCATTTACAGGTATATTCCGCAACAAAGAGTTTGATTGCTGTGAGAAACCGGGTGTGGTAGTTCCGGCAGGAAAACCTGAAAAACCCGAACCGCCATGAACAAGCGTTGTATTGTACGGTGTGTTTTCACCTAAATCCAGGAATGCCAGCACGTCGCGTGAATTTGTCGTGCTGTTTACCCGGTTTGTGATCCAAACTTCGATCTTGGTGATGTTTACGTTTGAACTGATGATCGGAATGTTTGCCAGCGCCTTATTGTAATTGTTGCGGAAGTATTGGGATAAAAAGAAGTGCCTGTTGGCATCGTAGTCGGCCGATGTAACCGAAAACGACCCTTGCTGCGAACCGTTGGTTATGGTAATGGTTTGTGGCTGCGAGCGCTGCTGCGAGAAAATGCTCGTCACCTTTAGCTTCCCGAATTTTAACTGTGTTTTTACACCAAATAAAGCCTGGCTGCCCGTAATAAGCGTAGTCGGCAGGGGCATGCTTACCGTACCCAGTTCAATTTTCTGAATAATCTCATCCGGGTGCCCGGTGTAATCGAGTTTTATCTGGTTCTCGAACTGGAACTGCGCATCGGTATTATAATTGGTGGTGATTTTCAACTTGTCGCCAATGGTTCCGGTTACGTTCAGTTGTATTTTTTGGTCGAGATTAAAATTAAACTGGTTGCGCTGAATGGTGTTAAACAGCGGGTTATCGTTTTGATTCAGCTGTCCTTGCACGATGGCTTCTGCCGATCCCTGCGGCCGGATATTAATGTCTGATCCCCCGAAAATCTGTTCAAAAGTTTGATTTCGAATGCTTATTGTCGGGATAAAGCCTGGCTGTGCCGCCGAATAGGTATAATCGCCCGATAGCTTTTTAAAGTAATTCCGTTGATTTTCCCTCATCAACAGGTCAAGGTAATCGTTAAAGGTTAAATACTGCGGCGGCCTGTATAGCAAGTTACCTACACGCTCGTATAAAATATAAAGGTTGGTAACCGGGTCGTACTCAACGGTGCGCACCAGGTTAGGCGGAATGGTGTCAAAAATACCTTGCCGCAAACGCAGGTTAATCGTTTGCGGAAGGGTTACCGGGATAGTAACGACAGTGGTATCTTTTTTTGAAGGTTGAGCCTGCTGTTGTGCATAAGCGGTTTGTAACCCGCAAAAAGCAGAGATCAATAAAATTATTAGAAACTTTGGGGTAAAAAATCTAATCAAGACTCAGCTAAAAATTGTACGTAATTATAAACTTTTTAATGCAAACTTTATCAATTGTTCGACGGACAAATCGCCGCTATTTTTATTTATTTCCTGGTCAAGCACCTTTTCAGCCTGCTGCCTGGCGAAGCCCAGCATCACGAGCGCCGAAAGCGCCTCATCCTTAACCGTTTTATTCAAAGGCGCCGGGCTCAGCGTGTCTGTACCTTCCTTGCGCAGCTTGTCCTGCAATTCAAGTATTATACGCTGCGCGGATTTTGGGCCTATGCCTTTTATCCTTTGTATCAAAGAAACATTCCCCGAAATTATTGCGCCCTGGATCTCTTCAGGGGTTATGGACGACAACATCATCCGCCCGGTATTGGGCCCGATACCCGAAATCGAGATCAGGTGAAGAAAAAGACGCCGCTCGCCTTCATCCACAAAGCCATATAACGTGTGCGCATCCTCTTTTACATGAAGCCAGGTGAACAGCTTACAGCGTTCCGTGTTCCCAAGCTTCGAAAATGTGTTTAAGGAAATATTGATGTGATACCCAACTCCACCCGCATCTATTACAACAAATGCAGGACTTTTGAAAACTAATTTACCATCAATATAAGCGTACATAATATTAAGCTTAAAGCTTAAAGCGGAAAGCTTAAAGCCTTTTTATGTTCATTTTATCTTTTGCTTTTTGCCTTAAGCTTTTTGCTTTAAGCTTTCACCTTTTTCCTGCGCATCAACAACTGCAATCGTTATCATATTCACTATTTCGCGCACCGAGCTGCCTAATTGCAGTACGTGCACGGGTTTTTTTAACCCGAGCAAGATTGGCCCCACTGCTTCTGCCCCGCCCATTTCCTGCAACAGCTTGTAGGCAATATTGCCTGACTCAAGATTCGGGAAGATCAATGTGTTTGCCGGCCGTCCTTTTAGCGTCGAAAACGGGAAATTATCTGCAAGCAAATCCGCGTTCAGGGCAAAGTTCGCCTGCATATCACCGTCAACAATCATGTCCGGGTAGCGATCATGCAAAATGCGAACCGCTTCCCGCGTTTTTTCAGGTACAGGGCCATCATTCGAACCAAAATTGGAGTAGGACAATATAGCAACACGCGGTGTAATGTTAAACTGCTTTACCGTATGTTCCATCAAAACTGTAATGTCAACCATTTCTTCTACCGAAGGATTTACATTTACGGTGGTATCGCCAAAAAAAACGGGGCCCTTGCGGGTAATCATCATGTACATTCCCGCTACACGCTTAACACCGGTCTCCGTACCTATAATTTGCAATGCAGGCCTGATCGTGGTAGCATAATCCTTTGTCAGGCCTGATATGAGCGCATCGGCTTCCCCAAACTGTACCATGCAAGCCCCGTAGTAGTTGCGATCGTGCAATAATTTCTTCGATTCATACAGCGTTATCCCCCTGCGCTGTCGTTTTTGATATAGATAATCGGCGTACTCATCGATGTGCTCACAGTTTTCGTTCGGATCGATGATATGCACGTCGCCCAGTTCTATATCGCTTTCGCGCATGATCTGCTTTATCCTTTTTATATTTCCCAGCAATATCGGGGTCGCGATACCTTCTTCTTTAACAATTTGCGCCGCCTTTAATATTTTGTAGGTATCAGCTTCAGCAAAAACGATGCGTTTTGGGTTTTGCTTTGCCTTATTCGTTAAGTTGCGAAGCAGCTTATCATTCATACCTACCCTGGTTCTCAATTCCTCGTGGTAAGCATCCCAATCGGTAATAACCTTACGCGCCACACCCGAATCGATCGCAGCCCTGGCTACCGCAGCTGATACTTCGGTGATCAACCGCGGATCCATCGGCTTGGGTATGATGTAGTCGCGGCCAAATTTCAGGGTGGTGGTATTATACACCAGGTTCACAGTTTCCGGGATGGTTTTTTTTGCCATATCGGCAATCGCTTTAACCGCGGCAACTTTCATCTCTTCATTAATAGCCGTTGCACGCACGTCGAGCGCACCCCTGAAAATATAGGGAAATCCCAAAACGTTGTTTACCTGGTTTGGATAATCGGAACGGCCTGTTGCCATCAGGATATCTTTACGCGCATGAACAGCGGTGTCGTAGGCAATCTCAGGATCAGGGTTGGCCATCGCGAAGACGATCGGATTTTTAGCCATTGAGCGGAGCATATCCGGCGTAACCACATTGCCCGCTGAAAGACCGATAAAAACATCAGCGCCTTTCATGGCTTCAGCCAGGGTCCGCGCATCTTTGCGCGTGGTAGCATAGGCTAACCTGATCTCGTCAAGGTCTGTTCTCTCGGGCGTGATCAAACCGTTAATATCGAACATGACGATATTCTCTTTTTTTACGCCCAGCGTTAAATACATTTTGGTACAGGAAACAGCAGCCGCGCCGGCGCCGTTTACCACCATTTTTATCTTATCGAGCTTTTTACCCTGTATTTCGCATGCATTGAGGAGCGCCGCACCAGATATTATTGCGGTGCCGTGCTGGTCGTCGTGCATAACAGGGATCTTCATCTCGGCTTTAAGCCGGCGCTCGATCTCGAAGCATGACGGGGCAGAGATATCCTCCAGGTTAATGCCGCCGAAAGTTGGCTCAAGAGCCCTGACGATGTTTACAAATTCGTCAGCGGTTTTTGCATTTATTTCAAGGTCGAAAACATCGATATCCGCGTAAATCTTAAACAGCAGGCCCTTACCTTCCATTACGGGCTTGCTGGCTTCGGGGCCGATATTACCGAGGCCAAGTACGGCCGTCCCGTTACTGATAACGCCTACCAGGTTGCCCTTGGCGGTGTATTTATAAACATCTTCAACGTTATCGGCTATGCGCAGGCATGGTTGTGCCACACCCGGCGAATACGCCATAGTAAGGTCGCGCTGAGAGTTAGTGGGCTTCGTCGGCACAACCTGAATTTTACCGGGCCGGCCTTTCGAATGGTAATTTAATGCGTCCTGGTTCCGGTTAGGCTTATTCATGTTTTCAGTTTCAAGTACCCAAAATTACAACGCGAATTTCGGATTTCGGATGTTCGATTTCGGATTTAAAAATAAATCCGAAATCCGAAATCGTAATTCCGAAATCCGAAATCAGCTTATCCTTTGCTGATCTTTATTGTCATGCCGGGCTGTAACTCGTTTCGTTTCAGACCATTTAAAGATTTGATCCTTTCAACGGAAGCACCTTCGAATTTCGAAGCTATCCCGCTAAGCGTATCTCCCCGTTTTACTTTATAGGTAATGTAATTGTGAGCGTGTTTGATGGATGGTTCGTTCTCAGGTTCGTCGGCGCTTTCACTTAGCCGCAGCCTGGTACCAGTGGCCACGGTTTTGCCATGCAGGTGATTCCATGCCTTAAGGTCCTGCACATCAATGCCGAAAGTATCGGCAATGTCGCCGAGCGTTTCGCCGCGCTTTACAACATGGTATTGCTGATGCGGCTCCGGTTTACTTTCACGATATGGTTCAGACATCGGCACGGGAGCCGAAGCTGCCATGCCTGATCCATTTAAAACGTTGTATAATGACGCATATTTATCCCTGTCCACCTGGGGAACCACCAAGCGGCGGGGCGCCTGTGGCGTACCGTTAATGATCTGCCGCTTATAGGCGGGGTTGAGGATGCAAAGCTGCCTGAAATCGATATTAAGCGCCTGCGCCACCGAACTTAATGATATGTATTTGTTTACCAGTACTGTGTCGGTTTTCAAAACCATATCACAGGGTTGCGCTACGATATTATGCTTCGCATAACAATTCATCACGTAGGTAACTGCTATAAATGCCGGCACATAATTCCTGGTCTCCGCGGGGAGGTATTGCCTTATCGACCAAAAATCACTTGCCCCTGCCTTGTCAATCGCATGTTCTACATTACTTTTCCCGCAATTGTATGATGCGATTGCCAGCAGCCAGTCGCCAAATTCCTCGTAAGCGTCCTTCAGATAGGCGGCAGCGGCGTAGGAAGCCTGTATCGGGTCCCGGCGATCATCAACATAATCGTCCATGTTCAAGCCGTAAATTTTTGCCGTTGTATACATAAACTGCCACGGACCCGCTGCGCCAACCCGGGAAACCGCAAACGGATCGAGCTTTGATTCAACTATTGATAAATATTTCAATTCATCAGGGATACCGGCATCCCTGAACGCTTTTTCGTAGATCGGGAAGTAATATTTTGTTAATCCCAGCACCCGGCCCATTTCTTCACGGTTATGCGCGTATATCTCGATATAGCTTTGTACGTACTCATTAAAATCCAGCGGAACATCTTTTTTTAACGAGTCGAGCCGGTGTCTGTAAATGCTGTACCCGCCCGTCAACGCCACTGGCTGTATTACAACCGGCAGAATAGTGGTATCCCTGTAGTTGTAAAAACTGGCAGCTACTGAAGCTAAAGCATTATGAGCGTGAATGAAACTGTTGGATGCGTTAACAAATTGGAGCGATAATAAACAGGTGATTAAAGTAAATATTCTCTTCATTCCGTTTGGATTAATCAGGGTTTATTTTTGTATCAATCTTTTTACTAAATTATTAAATTTTTTGTAGTTCAAGGAAATACCTGGAAAAATTTAATAACTCCTGCTCGTGGAAATGCTTCGACAGCAATTGTAAGCCTAACGGCAAACCCTTGGTATTATTGCCCGAAGGCAAAGAAATTGCCGGTGCGCCCGTTAACGACGCCTGCACCGTAAAAATATCAGCCAGGTAGGTTACAACGGGGTCCTTTGGTCGTTTTCCAATAGGAAATGCCGGCTCTGGGGCCGTGGGTACCATGATAAAATCGTACTCTTTTAATATCGCCTCTGTCTTTTCCCGGATCATCCGGCGCACTTTTTGTGCCTTGGCAAAATAGGCATCGTAATAACCTGCACTTAAAACAAAGGTACCCAGCATGATGCGGCGCTTTACTTCCTTGCCAAAGCCCTCCGACCTCGATTTTTTATAAGTAGATACGAGGTCGACCGAATCGGGGCTGCGGTAGCCATAATGTACGCCATCATACCGGGAAAGGTTTGAAGAGGCTTCGGCCATGGCCAGGATATAGTAGGTTGGCACCAGGTAATCCAGCAATTCAAAGGCGATGGGCTTAACGGTGTGGCCGTCTGCCCGCAATTTATCGATATACCTCACGAGGTTGTTTTTCACCTCGTCGTCAACGCCGGGGCTCGACAAAGCTTCCTGCATGTAAGCTATCTTTTTCGGCGCGGGTGCCGCAATGTTCTTACTATACTCGGGTACCGGTATATCCTTGAGGGTGCTGTCGTATTCATCCGTTCCGGCCATTACCTCCAGTAATAAAGCTGCATCCTCAATCGATTTGGTTATAGGTCCCACCTGGTCAAACGACGAGGCATAGGCAATTATTCCGTGCCGCGAGATGCGCCCGTAGGTGGGTTTAAGTCCGATCAGTCCGCAGAAGGAAGCGGGCTGCCTGACCGAACCGCCGGTATCGGTGCCAATAGCTGCATGGCACATCCCTGCCTGCACCGCTACCGCTGAGCCACCCGACGATCCGCCGGGCACCCTGGTTTCATCGGCATAATTTTTAACAGGACCAAAGAAAGAGTTTTCGTTCGAGGCGCCCATGGCAAATTCATCGCAATTGCAACGGCCAATGATCACCGCATCCTCGGCAAGCAAACGGTCGACGATGGTAGCGGAATAAACCGAAGTAAAGTTTTCGAGGATCTTTGACGAGGCGCTTACCTTGTGGCCTTTATAGCAGATGTTATCTTTTATGGCGATAACCATCCCGGCAAGTTTGCCGGCAGTGCCGTCTTTTATCCGGAGGTCAACCTTACGTGCATTTATAAGGGCTTCATCCTTAAATACTTCGTTAAAAGCATTTAACCGCCTATTGGCCGAAATTTTATCCAGGTAGCCTTTTACAAGTTTTTCGACTGTGGTTTTACCCAGGGCGATGTCACCCTTTATCTGGGTTAAAGACGAGTATGAATCAGTCATGGGCCGAAAAGATTAGTCGATATAGTGACCTTTTAAAGAGAAAACGTAAACAATCTCATCTCTGACTTCATAAATGTAACGGTGCGTCTCGTTTATGCGCCTTGACCATTTTCCGGCATACTGATATTTTAATGGTTCAGGCTTACCTATTCCTGTGAATGGCGACTCAAGGATAGCTGTGGTAAGTTCGGTAATTCGTTTTATGATTTTTTTATTCCCCGATTTTTTCCAGTCCTGCAAATCTTTAAATGCACGTTGGGTGAACGCTATTTCCATAGATCATCCAGTGTTACTTTCACGGTATTACCTGACCTGATATCTTCTTCGCCTTCTGCCATTTTAGCGACAAATTCGGGGTCGTATGCTGTTTTGGTCTCATCAAAATCAACTTTAAGCGCCTTCAGGACAGCTTTAATGGCTGTTAATTTATCATGATTGTCCGGGTGTACAATTAAGTAAGTCATTGTTACAAATATAAAAATTTTACCCGTTAAAGAAAAACGTCCACAGTCAAAAGTCCATAGACCATAGTAAATTAAGGATGGTTTCTCCCTTCAATAGCTATGAGCCATGGACTATCGACTATGGACAAAAAATCTTTACCTCTAATCTTTACACCCGCGGCTTATCGTCGCTGCCGGTATAAGTATTCGTATTGGTGTTTGTCGGTTGTGAACTGTTGCCACCACCGGTTTCACCGTTTTGTGCATCCTTGAATTCCTTCATGCCTTTGCCCAAACCTTTCATCAACTCGGGAATCTTTTTCCCTCCAAACATGAGCAAAACTATTAACAGGATTACAATGATATGCCAAGGCTCTAAAAGTCCCATGATCTTTAAATTTAATATATGGTTAAAATTACTATTTAATTCTTGTCAATTATACAACGGGCCTGTCTTTATTTTCAGCGGTCGCGTTTTCGTGATCCTCACCAGCAGATTCGGTCTTAGTTTCAGCGGCACGTTCAGCGGCCTCTGCAGAGCCGTTAATAGCATAGTCGCTTACCGGGGCAGTATTCGGCACCGGCGGTCGTGTGTCGGCCGATGGCGGATTATTTCGCTCGGCCTCATATTTGGCTGCGGCAGTCTCTTCGGCCTTTTTTTCCTCGTAACTATATATCTGGGCGTTTATTTCACGCTTCACACCTTCAGAGGCTTCTTTAAAATCGCGAATCCCCTTCCCTAACCCGCGTGCTATTTCAGGCAGTTTATCGCCCCCGAACAGCACCAGTGCAACGATAATGATGAGGATCATATCGGTCGAAAACAGGTTACTAAAAAACAAAAGAACCAATGGGTGCATTTCTATTAAAAATCGAGGTTACAAATATAGCTAAATTATGTATTAATCATCCAAACTAATTACCGCGGGGCCAGCCATATCTCCGGGTTAACCGGCGTGGTGCCCTTCCACACTTCAAAAGTTACCACGGCCTCGCCGGTAGATCCATCGGTGGCCACCGTTCCAATATTTTGTTTGGTGTCTACTTTATCGCCGGCTTTTACAGAACATGACCGCAAATTTGTATAGGCGGTAAAGTATTCGCCGTGTTGTATTACAATTAAAAAAGTGCCGCTAATGCTGGTTACTCTTTTTACCGTTCCGTGGAATACCGCCCTAACCGGGGCGCCAACATTGGTTTTAATATCCCATCCCATGCTTTCGTTCTTGATATTTTCGCTGTCGTAGTATATACCAAATTTCTGAACCGGAACGCCGTTTGTTACCGGCCAGGGCAACTGGCCGCGGTTTTCCAAAAAGTCGTTCGAAAGTTTTGCAGCCTCAGGGGTTGCGTTCAATACCTCGCTGGTGGTCATGGCCTTAGCTGCCACGTGCGGTTTTGCGGGCGGGGCTTCTTTATTCTCGGCTTTAGCTTTCGCAGCCGCCTCCCTTTCTCTTTCTTTTTCCTCCTCTTCGGCTTTTCGGCGGGCTTCTTCTATTTCCCTCCTGATCGCATCGGAAATTTCACGGTTGGTTTTTGCTATTTTCCGTTGTATATCTTGTTGCTGCTCTCTCAATATCCCTTCATGCTTCGAAAGATCGGCTACCACCTGGCTTTGGGTCTTTCGTTCCTCGCCAAGTGTCTGCTTTTCCTTCTCCTGGTCGCCAAGCAAACTGCTTTTTTCTTTTTTGCTTTGGTCAAGCTCATTTATTTTAACATGCAGCTCTGTTTGCGTTTGAACAATATAATTGGCCTGCCGCTCGCGGTATGTACCTATCTGCTGCAAATACTTTAAACGTTTGTACGCCTGGTTAAAGTCTTTTGCGGCAAAAAGAAACATTAGTTTATTGTACGAACTCCGGTTATGATAGGTAAAAAGCACCATAGCCGCGTATTGCGTTTTCAGCAGATTCAACTGACCCTGAAGGTTATGAACGAAATTGTTGCTTTCTGAGATTTGATTGTCCAAACCCCTGATCTCAGAGTTAATATTTTCGATCTTTGCTTGCCTCAGGTTGATCTGCTGTTTCAAAATATTCAGCTGCGCTAACGTGGCCCTTTTGTTATTTACAGTTTGCTCATACTCATGGTTCAGCTGCTCTAATTGCTGCGTAAGCTGATCGCGTTGTTTTTTTAGCTCAGCGCTGGTGCCCTGTGCATGCACCGCGAAGGCTGTGAAGACAAATAGCAGTAATAATAGCGCTCTTATAAACTTCATGCTGGTTTTGATCAGAAGCCCTTACCTGACAGGGGGCATTGCACAGGCCAGGGCTTTTTTTTATTTATGGCTATCCCTTTTTTAACTTATGACTTTTGACTCAAGACTTTAGACTTAAAACAACTCACTCCGCCGGATTGTACCTTGCAGGGATACTGAAAGGAAACTCAAGCGGCAGATCAAAGTCCTCTTTAATATAGTGCAAAGTAATACGTATTTTTTTTACTTTTAACGGTCGAGGCCATATCTATTTGTGACGGCAGCACCCTGGTTCCCACTTGTACAAAAACGCTGTTGGTTACTTCCATCGATTCACTGCCATCCGGGTTACCCAGGTAAAATTGGTTTAACTTATTGTCGGCGCCCAAAGTTAATTTGTAGATCAACTCGGAAAGATTGCCCGTTAATATCGTATTGGCGCCCGATGGTTGGATGTCTGAACTTACGTTCAAAGCCTCTGGAATGGCATTTCCCACGAACACCGATTCGATCATTTTGTAATTCATCCGGCTCCCGGCATACTTATTTATATAACTGAATGGCTGCTTTACGTACAAATTCTGGAGGCGATTGATAATCAATATGCTATCGGGTGTAATCATCGCCCTTGCGGCTTCAATCCCCGCTATGGCGGTTACAGATACCCAAATCTTTTTATCGCGCATTATCCTGATGTTTAATGTAACATCGTTGGTTTCGCCGCTTATGGTTAGTTTGGTGCGCGCCTTGCCCGAAAAAGTATTGAACGCAGTTTGTGCCGATTTTATGGAATTTATTTTAAGCAGCTTAGGATCAACGGCTTTAACTGCAGCTGTAGTGTCGGCAACCGGTTTCCTGGCAGCCAGCGGTTTTTTGGTTTTGCAGCTGAATAAAAAACAAAATGCCGCATACCGCAAGGATATAGGTGCAAAAGGCTTTTCGGCGATAAAAAAAAGTGGGCGACTTATTCGACGTATTTTCTTTCATTTATTTTTTTATCTAAAACCGGCGACTGATCGCCATTTGCCTTTGCTTTCTTCCAGTTTTCAACTGCGGCGTCAACATTGCCCAGGTAAAACATAATATCGCCGTAGTGTTCTGATTTTACGGCGCTGTTTGTTTTATCGTCTGCCAGCGCTTTTTCAATCCACTGCCTTGCGCCGGCGTAATCCCGTTGTTTAAACAATATCCAGGCATAGGTGTCTTCAAACGAAGCATTATTGGGCTGCAGATCGTTTGAACGTTTCGACATCGAGGCTGCCTTGTCCAGTTGCTCACCTCTTAACGATAAATAGTAAGCATAATTGTTTAAGGTAAACGCGTTATTCGGATTATAGCTTAAGGCCTTGTCGTAAGCGACATCCGAATTTTTACTATCGTTTAATGCGTGGAAACAATCTCCCAAAGCCGAGTAACTCTGTGAAAGCAATTCCTTGTCATCCAATTCCAGTGATGTCGCATTTTTTAAATAGCCCTCCGCTTTGTTGAAATCCTTTTTCTGCAGCCAGGCGACGCCTACCAGGTAATTCATCCAGGCCTGGTTGGGAAAATAGGATAAAGAATTTTCGCCATCTTTTATGGCATTATCGTCATCATTTTCACCAATTTCAATCCTCACCAATTGCTCCTGCACGTCATAAACCTCGTTATTCAGCGCGATGGATTTTTGATACATTGTCTTTGCATCTTTGGTTTTGCCGTTTTGCAGCAGCATGTCCCCGTAAAGCGCCCAGGCCTTTGCTTCATCAGGATGGGCAACTGTAATGATGCGACTTAACTCAAGTGCGCTTGCCTTGGCATCGGGGTCAGGAAATTTTGGTAAATACCCCATTACGATCTTTATTTTTTGATCGACGTCAACGTCCGGAATAGCAAACGCAACTGAAAGCTCGTTATAACTCGATTCATAGTCCTTTTTATCACGGTATATGTCGGCAAGGGCCAGGTGTACCAGCCCGTTTTTATTATTGATCTTTTCGGCATCCTGCAAAACCTTTAAAGCTTTTTCAGGCGAATTGTTGGTGCTATACAATTCGGACAGGAACAGGTAATATTTTATTTGAACGGGATTTGCGTCGATCATTTTTTGCAACTGATCAATAGCAAGTTCGGTATGGTTTTGTTTGAGATAAATTTTTTGCCGGTCGGCCAGCAGGTCATCGCTCAGCCCGGTTAGTTTTTCTATCTGGTCATAAACCTGCAAAGCCTCGTCATATTTCTTTTGGTGATAATAAACATTTGCTTTATCAAAATAATTATCAACCTTATCCGGGTTCAGCCTGATCAGTTGCGCAAAAACGTTCTCGAGTTTATCGATATCGTTATTTTTTTCATAGTTATCAGCCAATGCCGACCAGTACCAGGTATTGTCGGGTGCAATTGTTACGGCTCTTTCCAGCAGCTGCTGGGCTTTTGGGTAATCATTTTGCAGTTTTTTCAGGTTGGCCAGCTCGTACATTGCCGCATCGTTCGCCGGATCGATCTGCAGCACCCGGTTAAACAGATCAACCGCAGTTGGCAGGTTTTCGATCGTTTTTTCACGAAGTGCATTAAAATACAAAGTCTTTACTTCCAGGCTATCGGCATTGGTCATCGGCTTGCCTGAATTGCCCTGCGCACTGGCTGATGAGAGAGTAAAGAAACAAGCGCCAGAAATCAAGATAAAACATAATAGCTTCATGTTAATCCCCCGCCTTTGCTCTTTATATTTAAAATTCATCTCTATCACCTTATTCGCAATTTCCTGTTTTTATGCCCATTTAACTTAACTTTGTCTTTTGACTTAAGACTCAAGACTTTCGACTTTCGACTTTTAACTCCTACCCCACCCCTGTATGTCCGTAACCGCCGGCGCCGCGTGTTGTTTCGGTTATTTCTTCAACGGGCAACCAGTTTACCTTTTCGTGTTTTGAAACGATCATCTGCGCAATACGATCTCCGGAATTGATCTCAAAGGGCTGATCGGAAAAGTTGATCAGCAGCACTTTGATCTCGCCCCTATAGTCGGCATCTATGGTTCCCGGCGAATTGACGATCCCGATGCCATGTTTAAATGCCAAACCGCTGCGCGGGCGTATCTGCGCCTCATAACCTTCCGGCAGTTCCATATACAGCCCGGTAGGTACCTGTTTGCGCTCCATTGGCTGAAGCGTTACCGGCGTTTCCAGGTCCGCGCGCAGGTCCATTCCGGCCGCATGCAGCGTCTCATAAGCGGGCAATGCATTTTTTGAGCGGTTGATTATCCTGATGTTCATTTTTTAATAAATATAGCTCTTAAATTTCCCCACTCAAAATAAATCGCCGCAGATGCAAATATCAGCAATAAAGCATTTCCTATAATTAAATTACTTTTAAATAAATAGTACGAAAGGTAAACGAGGATACATGAAGAAATAATATAAGCAAGATTCTTTTTTAAATGGTATGGAATAGGGTAATTTTTTTGCCCCCAAATATAAGAAAGCACCATAGTTACGGCGTAAGATAATGCTGATATCCATGCCGCCGCCATGTAACTGTATTTGGGGATATACAGCACCAACAACACAATGGTGATGATAGCGCCGATGCCTGATATGTACAGGCCATAGCGGGTTTGATCCGATAATTTATACCATACTGAAAGGTTCATGTAAACGCCCAAGCTCACGTAACCAAAAAGCAGCGGTGGTATAACGTCCAATCCCACCCAATAGCTGCTGCCAATAAAGTATTTTAACAGGCCGATATTTGCCGTAATGCCCAAAAAAGCCAGGCAGACGGCAATTACAAAATAGTCCATAATTCGGGCGTATGTTTGCCCGGCGTTTTTGTTTTTAGCATGGCTAAAAAAGAAAGGCTCGGCGCCCAGGCGGAAAGCCTGTACAAAAATGCTGAGGAACACGGATATTTTTGCACATGCCACGTACACGCCAACCTGCTCACTGCTGGTGCTTGGAGGAAGCATTTTGCCTAACAGCTGTTTATCGAGGTTCTCATTTATAATGTATGACAGGTTGGCAACCAATATTGGCATACTATAAACAAGCATGCTTTTAAATATGCTAAAATGAAGATCAGGCCGAAGTTTGATCACCTCGGGCAACAAAAGTAAAAATGTGAGTACGCTTGCAATTAAGTTCGAAAGAAAGATATAACCGAGCCATCCGGGCCTGAACCATT
>JABDHD010000045.1 GCA_013285685.1 Bacteroidota bacterium | reverse complement strand
ACCAAAAATGGTATTTCGGCCTGCATCAATAAGTTTGTAAAAAAGGGATATATTTAGCGAGTTGTGAATGGTGAGTAGTGAATGGTGAGTAGTAAGTACTTGCCAATCTGACCACTCACCACTGACCATTCACCACTCACAACTCAATAATTAAAAAGATGGCTAAGAAAGGCAACAGGGTACAGGTAATTTTAGAGTGCACCGAGCATAAAACAAGCGGTATGCCGGTAAAGTCAGTAAAGTCCGAAAGAAGCTGCCACAGAAGGCTTCAAAAAACAGCTTAACAATATGTCATTTCGACGAGCCTGCCGGGGCCTGAAACGGAGGGGGTGAGGAGAAATCTTGTACAAGCGAAAAGCCGAACTATGCAAGTCGTATAGGATTTCTCCTCGCTCAACCCGCAATTACCGCCCCGCTGCTCGTCGAAATGACATGGTTTGTTGTAAGAAATGTTCCCGTATCTTTGAAATAAAAAATACTCCTGATGGAAAATCAATTACGGTTATCGGAGAAAGCCAATGCTATTACACAGAAACACAATTCCATTCTTGCATCTGAAAAGGACCTGGAGATATTTTTTGATGCCTTGACTAATTCCCTTGGACCGAATCAAAAATTACGCGATGCCGCCGGACGCTATAAATTATTCATACAGGATAATAAATGAGCGTTAAATAGGACGAGTGCACCACCTCTTTTGGCCCGCGCTGCACTTTTGCACTTAAAAAGGGAAGCTTTAGGGGGAGCGGGGCCGAAAGAAGAAAAAAGCTGAATATGGCTTCATTGTAATTATTTATCAATAGTTATGTATTATATTTGTATAAAGGAGCAGTAAAATGATCAGTCATCAGCGAAAGGGCAGAAAACAGGTGGGGGCAGTTAAATCGGAACATAGTCATGCAAGTACCCCTAAAAAAAACCCACATATAGCGGACGGAAGCGATATGACCTACAATCCGGAACTTGATAAATTCTCGGGAGATGAATTCGTGCCTGAGAAATATAAAGAGGATGGAAGACGTCTTGCCAATAGCACATTACCTCACTCATCACCTTCTTTCAAATAAAAAGGCGTCATATTGTTTACTTGGAATAAATGGTTCAAAATTATATTTGTCAATCGTTGCTATATAAGTTCCGCCATAAATAAAGTATTCCCGGATTATTCCGTCATATCCATGATTGATAGCTCCCCGGTATAATCGCGTAGTTGCCTTGTTGCGCCCCTTTATAAAAATTTTCTGATCAGGATAGGCAGCGCTGAATATTAGTGCGATATAAAATATGGTGGCAATTATCTTATCCCGGTCATTGTTATTGGTTGTTTCTTCATAATTAACCACTTCGCCGCGCTTCGTGCCTAATGCCAGGTTACTCGTATCGGCCACCTTCGGAAAAGCGGTGAACTTAATTACTTTCTCTAAATCACCTTTCGGACCGCTGCTCGTAAAGGAATAAAGTTTATAGTCAGCAGAACGCTCAATATTACCGTAATGGTCAATGTCCATGTTACGAAAATATAAAAAAATTCCCTGTTCCAGCTTCCGATTAATTTGCGTGCCTGGCCTGGCTGTTGACCCATTAGATAAAGATGCGGCAGCCTTTTACAAAAAATTTGTCATGCTGCCCGACAGCGGAAAAATGTTCTGCCAATGGCGGATATGGCGTTGTTGCGGTTGTAATTTGAAAACTACATACACGGGCTGTTAATATTAATTCTTTAATAAATAAAATTTACTAAATTATCCACATGGAAACGATACCGTATTCGAACCTGAAAATTCAATGTGAAACGGAAAAAAGAAGGCCTACTTATGACGAATTACTTTCGACAAATGAATGGTTTAACAAGCGGGACGAGATTATACAAAGGGACAGGTCTTGTAAAATATGTGGCCGCATAGAAACTGAAACGCTTCGTGATACAAAAGGGAAATGGCATGATGTTCAGATGAACGAGGTATATGGTCCTAAATTATTAGAAAAATCATTTGATTTAGACACACCCTTCGGTGCAATTATAAATTTTGAACCTGAAAATTATGTTATAAAGATATCGGATAAGGGTTATTGGTTTCATATCCATCATAAGTATTATATTCTGTCAAAACTACCTTGGGAGTACGAAAACGATGCACTCATTACGATGTGCAATTGGTGTCACAATGAATGGCACGAAAATAACAAGGCGCCTGTTTATAATATAGTTAATGACAATCTTGTTAAATGTAATTTCACTGTTTGTGATAGATGCAATGGAGCCGGGGTGTTTCCCCAATACAAGCACATTATGCATGGACTTTGTTTTAAATGTCATGGATATAAATTTGTTGAAGTCGTTGGCCTGTATGAAATTTAGTATTATTTCCTAATCTGGACGAATCTATTTCCGTTGCATTGAAAACAAATTCCTGCCTGGACATGAAAGAATTGAGGCAAGTAGCCCGCGCCATAGCACCTTGTACATACCTCATAATTATCAAATAATTCAAAACGAGAATTATAGGCTGGAATAATAGAGTTTGCGTGCAATTCTTCGTGGCATTTCCAGCAAAGGGTTTGTAAAGCGTCATTAGGATATTCCCAAGGATTTTTATTCAACCAATAGTATTTATGATGAATATGAAGATAATTAACTTCTATCCATTTCAAGTCCCTAAATTGTTCAACGGGTAGTCTCCTTAAATACTGCTCTTGAACGATCTGTTGTTTTATCGCGACCTCTTTAATATTATCTAACGTACGATTTTCTATTCCTGAATAATCTAATGTTTCATTGGTTATGATTAGCCCTACCAAATGACAAAAGGCGCCGTCTCCGTGACTTAGACATATTAACGAATATTCACCGTGTGATTTAAGTATATCCTTAAAATGATTTTGGTCAAGGGTAGTTTTACATCTTAACAATGATCGCTTGTCTTTGTCATATACAATCATCATCAGTTTTCCGCCGGGCAACGTTCCATAAGTGCAATATGAAATTCTGTATTCATTAATTAAGTTATAATTGGCGCATTTCTCACACTTAAACTCATCCCGCTCTAGAATTTCTTACCTCTTAGCTTTCCATTCATTCCTTAACAACAATTCATAATAGTCACTCATGATTAAGATATGCGTTGAGGATTGAATAGTTATTTTATAAGTTCAGGACTACTTACGTTATTGCCACTATTTTTCAATTCGTAGAATTGTCTGTATCTATTATTATCAACATCTTCATAATTGAGTATTATTTTGAAATGCAACTGTTTATCAAATTGAATAACTTTCATCTCTATATAAATCGTTAAAAGGCCATCGTGGTCTACATTTGATTTATTTATGGTTGCATTGTAAAAGTTGTCAGATTCAGCCAAGGTAACGGTTATGTTTTGTGCTTGAAAACCTTTATTCCGCAACTCAATTTCAAAAATGTATCCGTTTTTCCCGTCTCGACAATAAATGAAATGCGGTTTAATTTCGATTAATCGTTTTTGACTATTCATAGCAATTTTCTTTTCCTCCAAAGCGTTTGCATTTAAAAAAGAATCCGCTTGAAGCTCTATCTGCTTTTCAAGTAATTTATTATGATCAAGCATTAGATTAGATTGGTACTGAAACTCCGCAGTTTGAGCAGCTAAGTGCTTCACCTGTTCGAACAATTGTTTGCTAATGGACGTCAAAGAACTAATTTGGGTTTCCCTTGCTTTATCCCTAATTATTAGTTTAATAAATGCCCATAGCGAAAAAGGAATGCCAATGGCAGCAGCACCGGCGGTAATCCAGTCTGTTATCTTTGGCGAATCATTTGCTACCGATAGTAATATCATTAGTTTGGTTTAAATACTAAGATATAATTCTTTATTCGATAAAACTATACTCACATCCTTTCACGCGAATCCGCGTAAAGACACGTACCGTTGGACTTCTCGTAGGCCCCTCATGCTGCCGTAAGCGTTTTTCGCTGCCGCAAGCCTCCCGGCTTGTGGCCCACATGTTAAGTAGCCACCATGCAGGGTTAAACCCGCGATATGTAGCCGGCAAATGTTTTTTGAAATTTTAATCCAATAACCCGAGCGGAATTTCAGGCGATGAAAACCAGCATGGTTCATTACATGTCAGCGGGCCACAAGCGGGGAGGCTTGCGGCAGCGACGAACGGCTAAAAGTGGTGACAATATTTTGTCAGTGACAAAATATTGTCAGTAGCTAATTTATTAACAATCAGTTCTGTAGCGCTTTGTAGCAGGGTGTAGCACGTGTAGCGCTACATACAAAAATGAGGTGCACCCAAACACTTCTTAAAATATTTTAAAAAGCCTACTTTTATTCCCTCCTTTCCCTAAAAATAACTAATTTTCACCCACCAATTAAAAAACATGAAAACCGCGTTAAAGATCAAATCGATCGAAGAATATCACGACGTTTACCGCCATAGTGTGGAGCAGCCCGAAGAGTTTTGGGCCGGCATTGCCGAAAATTTTTACTGGCGCAAAAAATGGGATAAAGTGCTGGAATGGAATTTTAAGGAGCCAAAGATCAAATGGTTCCAGGGCGCTAAACTGAATATTACAGAAAACTGCCTCGACCGTAACCTGGCTTCGCTGGGCGATAAGCCGGCCATCATCTGGGAGTCGAATGACCCGCACGAAAACCACCGCATACTTACCTATCGCCAGCTGTACGAAAAAGTTTGCCAGTTTGCCAACGTGCTTAAAAATAACGGCGCCAAAAAAGGCGACCGTATTTGTATTTATATGCCCATGGTACCCGAGCTGGCCATTGCCGTTTTGGCCTGTGCACGCATTGGCGCCATACACTCTGTAGTATTCGGCGGTTTTTCAGCACAATCCATTGCCGACCGGATAAATGATGCTGAGTGTACTATCGTGATTACTGCCGATGGCGGTTTCCGCGGAACAAAAGAGATCCCGTTAAAAAATATTATAGACGATGCGCTGGTGCAATGTCACTCGGTACAAAAAGTAATCGTACTTACCCGCAGCCGTACCCCCGTTTCCATGATAAAGGGCCGCGACCTGTGGTGGGAAGATGAAGTTAAAAAGGTAGAAACCCAGGGCAACCCGGATTGCCCGGCGGAAGAAATGGACGCCGAAGATATGCTGTTTATCCTGTACACTTCCGGCTCAACCGGCAAGCCAAAGGGCGTGGTGCATACCTGCGGCGGGTATATGGTCTACGCCGGCTATACCTTTGCCAATGCTTTTCAGTACAACCAGGGCGAAGTTTATTTCTGCACCGCCGATATCGGCTGGATTACCGGGCACTCTTACATCGCTTATGGCCCGCTTACTCAGGGCGCTACAGTGGTGATGTTTGAGGGCATCCCTTCGTGGCCTACACCCGGCCGCTTTTGGGATATAGTAGAGAAATTTAAAGTCAACATTTTATATACGGCGCCTACGGCCATCCGTTCGCTGATGAGCTTTGGCGATGAGGCGCTGAAAGGCAAGGACTTCAGCTCGCTGAAGAAACTTGGCTCCGTCGGCGAGCCGATCAACGAGGAAGCCTGGCACTGGTTCGATGAAAAAATAGGCCAGGGAAAATGCCCCATCATCGATACCTGGTGGCAAACCGAAACCGGCGGATTTATGATATCGCCCATTGCCGGCGTCACCAAATTAAAACCCAGCTATGCCACTTTACCATTACCGGGCATTCAGCCGGTGCTGGTTGACGAGAACGGCAAGATCATCGAAGGCAACGGAACCAACGGCAACTTATGTATCCGTTTCCCATGGCCGGGCATGCTGCGCACCACCTACGGCGACCACGAGCGCTGCCGCACCACGTATTTCGCCACCTATCCCGACCTTTATTTTACCGGCGATGGCAGCCTGCGCGACGAGAACGGCTACTACCGCATTACCGGCCGTGTGGACGACGTGCTGAATGTTTCGGGCCACCGTATCGGCACGGCTGAAGTGGAAAATGCCATCAATATGCACGCCAGTGTAGTGGAATCGGCAGTTGTTGGTTATCCGCATGACATTAAAGGGCAGGGTATTTATGCCTACGTAATTTGCCCTAACCAGCATGGCGACGAAGAACTGGCCCGCAAAGACATCATGATGACGGTTACCCGCATCATCGGCGCTATTGCACGGCCGGATAAGATACAGTTTGTGACCGGCCTGCCAAAAACACGCTCGGGTAAGATCATGCGGCGCATTTTGCGCAAGATTGCTGAAGGCGATACCAGTAATTTGGGGGATACATCGACATTGCTTGACCCGGCGGTGGTTGAGGAGATAAAGGAAGGGGCTTTGTAGAAGAGTTCATAGTTAATGGTTCATAGTTCATGGTAGGATTATTTTTATCTTAGCGGAAGAATCACCTGGGAAATGGAAAATAACGCGGTCCGCTGGAAACAACGCTTTCAAAACTTTGAAAAGGCATTTTTATTTTTCGAAAGCGCCGTTGAAAAGGACAGCTATACCCCAATCGAGATTGGCGGCCTGGTGCAAGCCTTTGAATTCACTTTTGAATTAGGCTGGAAGACCATTAAAGACTTTTTGTACTTGCAGGGCTTAAATACTAATTATCCCCGGGAAGTGATAAAGGAAGGTTTTCAAACTCACATAATTGAAGACGGGCACGCGTGGATCAGCATGCTCGAGAAAAGGAACGAATTATCACACACCTATAACCAGGCTGTTGCTGAACAGGCTGTTGAAACGATTAAACACCAGTATTATCCGGCCGTGGAACAGGTATATTTATTTTTTAAGGAAAAAATAAATGAATGACAACTATTTCGGGTTTAAACCGGGTGACCTGGATATCATTGTCGGGGCCATTTCTAAATTCCCGGATATAACTAAAGCCGTAATTTTTGGTTCAAGGGCAAAAGGGACCTATAAGCCGGGCAGCGACGTCGATTTAGCGGTATGGTCGGCAAATGATGCATCAGCTTCGCAATTGGCCGGCATTTTAAATGATGAAACCTTGCTGCCTTATAAATTTGATGTGGTTAACTATGATCAAACTGACAATCAAAATTTAAAGGCACAAATAACTGACAATGCGGTAAACATCTACCCGGAAAAATAAATTGCGATCAACCTTTTTACGTCCAAAATGTTATTAGTGCACATCTAACAAAAAAACATCATGGACAAACTACAAATTAAAGGCGGCTGGAATGAGCTAAAAGGAAAAATAAAACAGGCTTACGGCGATCTGACTGACGACGACCTGATTCACGAGGAAGGCAAGGACGATGAAATGCTGGGCAAGCTGCAGCAAAAAACGGGAAAATCCCGCGATGAGCTGGTGAAATGGATAAACAGTTTATGAAATAATATCTGAGAAGCCCTGGCAAAACAGGGCTTTTTTATTTGAATATCTTGCCTAAATCAAAACTAAATCCGGCCAATACTAAAGAATTGAGCAGCTCGTTTTCCTGGGCTTTTTGATGTAAATAATAAACCCCGTCCTTTAACGCGTATAAACTTGCAGTATTTGCAATGGGATCAAAAATAATGTATTCCCTTACGCCATATTTTTCATAAATATCCTTTTTCTGAATAAGGTCATAATAAGCATTAGATGGCGAAAGTATTTCAATAACTATATC
The DNA here is from genome assembly GCA_013285685.1 of Bacteroidota bacterium. Lineage (GTDB taxonomy): Bacteria > Bacteroidota > Bacteroidia > Sphingobacteriales > Sphingobacteriaceae > Mucilaginibacter. The sequence continues at coordinate 23,334 of JABDHD010000045.1, read as the reverse complement.
CGGCGCACCTTCTACGTGTCCTTTAACAATCTGTTCTTTTCTTTCAGGTGTAACATAAAGCACATCAGGCTGGAAAATATTGCCTTTATCAAATTTTACATCCGCTGGCGCATACACCAAAAAACCGTCATCAATTTTGTCGCCTAAAAAGTTAGACATAGCTACGGTAATTCTACGCGAAATTACCTGGTGCTCAGGAATTGGTGAAGGTGCCATAACCAAATCATAATTAATCAATTGAAAAGGGGCACCTTCCTCCAGCATCATGTAATCATCAGCGGTGTATTTCTTTTTCTTTTCAACAGTAAGCATAAGTCAAATAAATTAAACTTAATAATTTATACAGAAAGTTTTCAAAAACCTCTATTTAAATATATAAGTCAAGTCAAAATTAAAGCCGGGTAAGATTAGCGAATGCAATAACTCACCTTTCTGAGCTTTTTGATGTAAATAATAAGCGTCATCCTTTAAAGCATACAGGTGGGCGTTTTTTGCAATAGGATCAAAAATGATATATTCTTTAACACCATATTTTTCGTAAATTTCTTTTTTCTGGATCAAATCATAGTAAGCGTTGGAAGGAGATAGTATTTCGACAACTAAATCCGGAGCGCCTTCTATACGATCTTTAGCAGTTTCGGCAATTCTCTCCTTTGAAATATAAATCAAATCTGGTTGATATGTATTACCCTCATCAAAATGGACATCCATAGGAGGTAAAACTACCAAACCTTGATTCCCCGTCTCCCTTATAAAAGCTTTTAAAGCATCATAAAATTCGCCAAGGATCAACTGATGAATCAGTAAGGGTGAAGGTGACATAATCAAATCATAATTAATTAATTGAAAAGGCGCGCCTTCTTCCAATTGCACGTAATCATCTGCGGTGAATTTCTTTTTCTTTTCAACAGTAAGCATAAATCAAATATAACTAATTTTGCCCCGAATGACAAAATCAAAACCTGCTATCCTTGTTGTAAATGACGACGGCATCACCGCCCCGGGTATCAAATACCTGATGGATGCCATGAAAGATATTGGCCGCGTAGTGGTAGTGGCGCCTGATAGCCCGCAATCGGGTATGGGGCACGCCATTACAGTGGGCAAACCTTTGCGATTTGATAAGGTTGATATTTACCCGGACATCGAAATGTATAGTTGCTCAGGCACGCCGGTTGATTGTGTAAAGCTGGCGGTGAACAAGGTATTTAAAGGCAAAAAGCCCGACCTGTGTGTTTCGGGCATCAACCACGGTTTAAATAATTCTATCAATATTTTATACTCCGGCACCATGTCGGCGGCGGTTGAGGGGGCGATTGAAAGCATACCATCCATCGGTTTTTCATTGGATGATTATACCCTGCAGGCCGATTTTTCGCACTGTATCAGGTTTGTAAAGGAAATTGCGGGACAGGTTTTGCAGAATGGCCTTCCGGCCGGAACTTTGCTCAATGTAAACTTCCCGGCCGGTCCGCATATCAAAGGCATAAAAATCTCCCGCCAGGCAAACGCCAAATGGGCCGAGGAATTTGACGAGCGCATGGACCCGTATAAACGCCCCTACTATTGGCTTACCGGTGTTTTTCAGTCGAACGACGGTGGTGAGGATACCGATGTTTGGGCGCTGGAACACAGATACGCCTCAGTAGTGCCCGTACAATTCGATATGACCGCCCATCATGCCATCCCGTTGTTAAACAGCTGGACTTTTAACGTTTAACCATGCTCAAAAAAGACAGTTATTTAACAGGCATTTTGTTGGCCATCCCCTTGCCGGCCGCGGCCTTTGTATTGGCGACTTACGTTTTGCAGGACACTATGCTCATCTCTAACAAACCGGCGCTGCCGTACCTGGCAGCAATCGCCCTAAATTTGATCATGATGCGGCTGTTCTCGGCCAATGGCATGGTTAAAACCGTAAAAGGGATCTTCATCGCTACATTTTTGATCACCATCGCCTTATTTATTTTAAAACTTCGCCTTAAAACATGAAGTATTACCTGGTAGCCGGCGAAGCCTCAGGCGATTTGCATGGAGCGAACCTGATGAAGGCCCTGAAAGAAAAGGACGGCACGGCCGAGTTCCGTTTTTTTGGCGGCGACCTGATGCGGGCCGAAGGCGGCACGTTGGTAAAGCATTATGCTGAAATGGCCTACATGGGTTTTTTGGAGGTGGCGCTTAATTTAAACCAGATTTTAAAAAACCTTAAAACCTGCCGTGAAGACATCGTTGCCTGGCAGCCTGACGCGTTGGTGCTGATCGATTTCCCCGGTTTTAATTTGCGCGTGGCTGACTTTGCCAAAAAGCACGGCATTATGGTTTGCTACTATATATCGCCAAAGGTTTGGGCCTGGAACCAGAAACGCGTGCTGAAAATAAAACGGGTGGTGGATCACATGTTTTGCATCCTGCCCTTCGAGGTGGATTTTTATAAAAAGTGGGATATGAAGGTGGATTACGTGGGCAATCCGCTGCTCGACGCCGTTGCGGCATTTAAGCCCAATCCCAATTTTTTAAAAGAAAATGGCATCGAAAATAAAAAGGTCATCGCCTTATTGCCGGGAAGCCGCAGGCAGGAGATCAGCCTTATTTTGCCCGACATGCTGGCCACGACCGAAAAATACCCGGGATATCAATTTGTGATCGCCGGAGCGCCTACTTTTAGCCGCGAATATTACAGTCAATTTATAGGGTCGAAAAATATCCCGGTCATTTTCAACGCCACCTATGATATTTTAAGCGTCGCGGAAGCGGGCATCATTACTTCGGGCACAGCGGTGCTCGAAACGGCGTTGTTTCATGCGCCCCAGGTGGTGGTGTACAAAGGCAGCAAAATTTCGGTTGGCATTGCTCGGTTGGTGGTTAAGATCAGGTTTATTTCGCTCGTGAACCTGATCGTGGATAGGTTAGTGGTGAAGGAATTGATCCAGCAGGACTGCAGCCCGGAAACCATTGCTTTGGAGTTGGATAATATCCTGAATAACAAAGCCTATCGCCAACGAATGCTTGATGATTACGCTCAGCTCAATGAAAAAATGGGTGAACCGGGTGCATCGGCACGAACCGCCAGGCTTATCATAAAATATATGGCGGGTTAAAGTTAACTTCAGCACCGTAACGTCTACCCTCCATGTCATTGCGAACGAGGTACGAGTGAAGCAACCTCATGGCTAACAGGCGGTGATGCACAACGACGAGATCGCTTCGTCGCGCCCGGCGCACATCCCGGCCTGCTCCTCGCAATGACATGGTGGTTACAGGGTAAAAATATAGCGCCCTGCATTTGCAGGGCGCTATATTTTTCATAGAAGATGTAAAAGTATTATAAATAGATAGTAAAAGAGAATATATGATGGTCAGGCTACCGACAATGTCGACGGTGTCAGCGCCTGTGTATTGCTTGTTAAATACGGTGTTTTAAACGTAAACCGGATCAGGTCATTTAATAACAGTTCCCTTAATTCGTTATCAAAACGGTTGATCAATCTTTTTGCGCTGGTGTTTTTGTAAGCTTTCATAAGGTGAGTTTTAACAGTTAATAATTATTTAGTTTGTTTATCAGTTTTATCTTCTCCCGTAGTCAAATTATCTTTTCTCCGCTTCGCCTCTTTGTATTGACGCAATAATTGCTCCTTATCCCGGTCGTCCGAAACATTGGCCGGCTCAACGGGGTTTCCCCATTCCTTCTCTTCGCTGCCGCGATCTTTTTTGATTTCAAGGTCCGTCATAAATTGCATATGAACCTTTATTCCAATTGGATGCCAAAGAGACAGAACGGTTTAAGCAAGCGTTGCACCTTGTACTGAAAAATCAGTTAAGTGGCTCAAAGCATGAGGATTAAAATATATTTTTTTAAACTTTCAGGGCTTAGGGCTTATCCAATAATGTGTATGCTTTTTTATACAGCTATTAGTTTTTCAAGTCCGTTTTTTCAAGTTCGCCGGTTTTGGGATGATTAGCGAAATGGATGGCAAAAGTAAGAATAGTGAGTATAGCCCCGATGGCGCATACGCCATTCCATTGATAATTTTTCCAAAGGAGGGTTGCAATAAAAGTTCCGGCGGTACCGCCCAGGAAATAGGTGACCATATAAATGGTATTAATGCGGTTGCGCGCCGCTGGTTTTAAAGCGAATATGATAGATTGATTGGAAATATGCGTTGCCTGCACGCCGGCATCCAGAACAATGACGCCAACAATTAAACCCCAGATGTTGTGCGCGGAGATGTAAAAAATGCCGAATGAGATCAGAATCAGCAAGATGGTAAATGCCGACAATTTATAAGCATCCATTTTATCGCTTAGCCGGCCCATTAGCCCGGCAGCTATGGCGCCTGCCGCGCCAGCCAGGCCGAACTCGCCGGCAACGCCGCTGCCTAAATTAAAATTTGCTTTTAACAGGAACACAATGGTCGACCAAAACACGCTAAAACAGGCAAAACACAGAGCGCCCCGTAAGGCCGCTACCCTAAGTTTTGGTTCATGCCTTACCAGGTCGATCAGAGAAGTCATCAGGCTGCCATAAGTGCCATCGTAATCGGGTTCAACCTCGGGTAAAAAGCGCCATAGCAGCAGCCATGTGACCGCCATAATACCCGCAGCTACGTAAAATACGCTGCGCCAGCCAAAATGCTGACCTAATATCCCACTGAAAGTCCGCGAGAGCAAAATCCCAACGAGCAGGCCGCTCATGATAAAGCCTATTTTTTTACCGCGTTCTTCGGGTTTGGCCAGGTGGGCTGCCATGGGCACCAATATCTGCGGAATAAGCGAAGCAGCGCCCAGGATGAAACTAAAACAGACCAGCAGGTTAATTGAAGATGAAGCTGCCGTGATCAACAGCGAGAGTATGATAAACCCGAAGATTATCATCATCAGCTTTTTGCGCCGTACCATATCGGCCAGGGGGGCCAGGAAGAGCATGCCTGCTGCGTACCCCAATTGGGTGGCCCATGATACCTGCCCCACTTTTGCGGTACTTGCATGGAAAGTGCGCGCCATTTCGTCCAGCAACGGTTGGTTATAATACAGGTTGGCAACAATAAGCCCGGTGGCAATCGTCATGATCCACAGGGTAAGTGGCGTTAATTCCGGATGTTTTTTTACTGAATGGGTAGAAGACATGATATCTAAGGGCACTATTTTTAACAAAAGTGTTAATGTTATCTTAATTTGATGTTTGAAAAAAGCAATTTTTTACCCGTTTTGTTGAAAATTTGAGAAATTACCGGGAACGGTCCCGAAAAATATTTTGCCGTAAAGTTGTTAAACAATTAAACAATTTGGAAAAATTGCCATTATTTTCTTAAAAAGAACCTAAAAATGGGAATTAGGCATTTTTATGAGCCTTGTTTCGTTAAAAATTTTTCACAGCAAACAAAAAATAAAGAAATAATTTGTTTTTGGCCGCCTATTTATATGCAAAATTGTGTTATTATGAAAAAAAGCTAAAAAAAATTTAATGGAAGAGCTGTTTTTTGCGTCTTTTTCCGGTAAATACTGTAAATAAAAAAATAATTTAAAAAATTATTATATTTATAACAAAATGTTTCTATTTTTGACAAACAAATCGGAGTTAGCCGGTTTTTTACAAAAAGATTACAATAAACTACGGTAAATATTAAAAGTTAGTGTTACTTTTACACCGTAGAAATTTTAAAAAAGTCTTCTCATAATTTAGGTTTATAATTGGTTAGTAAAGGCCCCTGCCCATCAGGGGCTTTACTTTTTTACCCCCTTGGCCCCCTTGATCGGGAATTGCCGATCAAGTTGAAAACGGATCAGTAGGAAAAGTTGGGGGAGGGGTGTGTCATACACGCGACCAAAGGTGAACCAAAAAGGCAAAAAAAACAGGGCCACTTTTCAGTAAGCCCTGTCTGACGAGTAAAAAACAATTAACACTAAGTAAATTTTGTGCCCCGCTTACTTTGAGTGTTCCCGCCAAATAATTTAGAGCGCATCGCGCGTAATTCTAAACCTCTGATCAAAAATAATAGTTCATTTTATATGCAGCTTGTACAAAACCATACAAGATGATACAAGATTGTTCAAATTGATTTTACAGTGGTTTTTTGCAAAAAAGCGCTCAAAAAAGCGCAGCAGGCCTATTTCATACCGGCCGCCAGCTTGTTGGCAGCATCCAGGTGACCTTGCACGGTTGGCAAAATTTTGGTTGCAAAGGCCTTCAGGGCCGGGTCTTTCCCGTTTTGCGACTCGCCGGTGATCAGTGCAACCGCGCCGGTATGATCGGCCACCATCAGGTTTACATACGCTTTGTTAAAGTCGTCGCCGCTCAATTTTTGCATGTCGTCATATTTCTTCTGATGGTCGGAATCCAAAGCAGTTGGCAGCGTAATATTTTCCTTTTGGGCGATGGCCATCAACGTGTCGGCTGCTTTAGTGTGATCGGTGATCATCATAGCGGCAAAATCCTTCAGCTTACCGGCTGCAACTTTTTGCTCGGCAAGTTTGGAGAAATTGATCTCGGCCATACCGCCGCCCGCCAATGTTGTGGCAAACTTCACGTCGCCGGAATCGGCCGGCGCCGTGCTGGCGGCCATCTTTTTAGTGGTATCGTTTGTGGTGGCAGTACTATCGGTTGTGGAGGTACTGGTGTTTGAATGGCAGGCCTGCAGGGCGTACGCTGCAAAAGCCAGCATCAAAAAATAACTTAACTTTTTCATGGCAGAATAATTTGGTTTACTGTTGGTTAAACAAATTATCCGTCTTTAGGTTTTTGCGAAGGTGAACGGGGGGGGGCGGTGATGAACTGCGGCGGGTGCATTGGCGGTAATTCAGGGCGGGGTGACTCACCTCCCACACGTGCGGTACTTCGCTGTACCACCCTCTTCGCCTGCGGCGGAAAGAGGGCAGCTGCAGATTGCCGGGTTGGGATAGGCGCTTCTATTTACGTCGCAATAAAATACAGGTAAGTATACACAACCGGCGCGGCAATCAGCAGGCCGTCGAAACGATCAAGCAGGCCGCCGTGGCCGGGGAGTATGCTGCCGCTGTCTTTTACGTTGATGCTGCGCTTGAACATGGATTCAACCAAATCGCCGAGGGTGCCGAAACAGGAGATGAGTATGGCGATGGAAACCCATTGATTCCACTTCAGCTCACCCCAAAAATGGCCGATAATAAGCGCGATCCCCGCACTGATAATAATGCCGCCAATGAAGCCTTCCCAGGTTTTTTTTGGTGAATGACGCTCAAAAAGTTTGGTTTTGCCAAAGGAGCGCCCCACCAGGTAGGCGCCGGTATCATTGCCCCAAAGCAGTATCAAAAAGGCCAGCGGGAAATGAAAGTTATAGGCCCCCTGTGTATAGGCCATCGCGAAGAAAAAAGTGAAGGGCGCAATCACCAGCAATACGCCCAGGCAAGTATAAGCAATGTTGTTAAAAGGCATCAGGGACCTGGTAAACAACTGCCTGATAAATATCATCGAGGCCGATACCGGCAGCAAAAACAGCAGCGCATGAGTTGTTTTATAATCGATCAGCAGCGCCATATTATTGGAAAGGGTAAGCAATGCAAAACCCGCAAAAACCATAACGCCGTTAATGATGCCGGCGCCAACATCCGGTTTTGCCGTTTTTTCGGAAACCAGCTTGTAAAATTCGTAAAGTGTAAACGCACTTAACACCAGGTAAAATGCCCCGAATATGTATTGACCAAGCAGCACAGAGCCCACCATAACGATAACAAATAAAATGCCGGTAATGGCGCGTGTTTTCATAAACTGATTTGATTAAGGATGATCACTTCCAGTGCGTTGCTGAAATCGCTTTGGTGCACGTACACCTCTACTTCGCCAAAATTATGATAGGATGAATCCTGTTTGCTTAAAATAACACTGTCAATATGGTGGCCGGCAAGCGCCTGTTTCACCATTTCGGAACGGTAATAATTGGCCGATGTAAAAATTTTAATCCAGTTCTTCTCCATAATGTACCGGGATTGGCGGTTTCGAAGCGGCAGTTTTGCGGTAATAAAACATCAGTGCCAGCAACGCAACAAAGCTGACGAGGTAGCCCGCGTAATTAAACATGTGCTGGTCGTCAGGGTTTGTTTTTGAAATACGGTTCTGGTAAAGATAAGTCAATATCACATCTGTTGCGTTATTGATAAAATGCCCCCAAACGGCCGGCCATATGCTGCCGCTCCAGGCCACAAAGTAGCCCAGCAGTACGCCCAGCAGCAGGCGCGGCAAAAACCCGAAAAACTCCATATGGAAGGCACTGAATAAAATGGCGGTTATCCATACCGCCGCGTGCACGTTTTTGGTCCAACGGATAAAAATGGTTTGCAGGGCGCCCCTGAACATCAATTCTTCTACAATGGCCGGTACCAAAGCAATAAAAATAACGTCAAAAATCACAGCCCAAATGGTTTTCATGGTCAGCATGGCATCCATTAGCTTCGCTGCGTTATCTTCGCTTTCGCGCATCCATTTCAGCCAGGTAGGCAAAACCATTTGCTGGTTAATGTTGGATAAAAACTCGATTGCCGGAAACGCCATGAACATCACCACCAGCACAACCGGCAGCAGTTTCCACGAAAACCGGAAGGTTACTTTGAGGTAGTCGGGCGCACTGTTCATAACCAGGCCGGCGAAAACTATCGGAGCAGCCAGGATGGGTAAAGTAGTTCCGGCGGTTTGCAATATCCATAAAATAGTGCTGGTGTGTGGTGAATCCAGTTTCATATCCACCACATCCATTACTTCTTTAAAACTGAATGCCCATGAGGCAATGCCCACCCCGATGATGTTGCCAACGAAAAGAATGAGGACAAAAATGCCGGCGAAGACCAAAAACTGGATGCCCGGGCGGATATGAGTTTCGCCGGTTATGAACGGTTTTTGCTGCGGGTATGTCATCCGGCTTAAAATTTGTAATTTTGCCACGAAGATACAGCATGCCGGTACAAATTGGAAATATTGATTTAGGGGAATTCCCGCTGCTTTTAGCGCCTATGGAGGACGTGAGTGATCCGCCTTTCCGTTACGTGTGCAAACAGAACGGGGTGGACATGATGTATACCGAATTCATCTCGTCAGAAGGGTTGATACGAGATGCTGCCAAGAGCCGGCAAAAGCTCGACATTTTTGAGTACGAACGCCCGATAGGCATACAAATTTTCGGCAGCGATATTGACCACATGCGCGAAGCGACAGAAATAGCTACCCTTGCCAATCCCGACCTGATGGATATTAACTACGGCTGCCCGGTAAAGCAAGTGGCCTGTCGCGGCGCCGGCGCGAGTTTGCTGCAGGACATTGATAAAATGGTGGCTATGACCAAAGCCGTTGTTGAAGCAACCCACCTGCCAGTAACGGTAAAAACCCGGCTAGGCTGGGACGACAATACAAAAAATGTGTACGAAGTTGCCGAAAGATTGCAAGATGTGGGGATAAAAGCCCTCACTATCCACGGTCGCACCCGTGCGCAGATGTACAAAGGCGTTGCCGATTGGCGATTGATCAGGGAAATAAAAAAAAATCCGAGGATACAAATCCCCATTTTTGGGAATGGCGATATCGATTCACCCGAGAAAGCTGCTGCCTGGCGCATGGAGTTTGGCGTTGACGGGATGATGATCGGCAGGGCGGCAATTGGCTATCCATGGATATTCAGGGAGATCAAGCATTATTTCAGAACAGGGGAACACCTTGAAAAGCCCACAATTGAAGAAAGAATTATGGCTTGTACTATCCATTTACAGAAATCAATCGAGTGGAAAGGCCCCAAAACAGGCGTTTTTGAGATGCGGAGGCACTATTCCAATTACTTTAAGGGAATTGAGCATTTTAAAGAATACCGCATGCAACTGGTCACCGCATCAAGTTACGAAGCGGTGATGGAAATATTACATGAGGTTGCCAGCGACCCCAGGTATCTGGCCGGGTCGGCTGTCTTAAGCCTCTAAGTATTGGCCAAACTCTTTTGGCCGAGACTTTCACATAGTTAAAATAAGTTTATTGTAATTTTCGGTACAAATGGCTTGATTTTTGAATGTATGAGGTTATATTTGAACGATTACAATGATCACAATGGTTACTACTATTACCGACGGCGTTAAAGTTTCAGTTGAAACAATCTATCAGCCCGAGTATTCGAACCCGGCAAACGACCATTTTATGTTTGCTTACAAAGTTAACATTGAAAATATGAGTAACTATGCGGTTCGCCTATTGTCCAGGCACTGGTATATTTTTGACTCGAACGGCGCGAAGCGCGAAGTAGAAGGCGAAGGAGTAGTGGGCCAGCAGCCCGTAATAGAGCCCGGACATTCACATGAGTATGTATCCGGCTGTAACTTAAAAACGGATATGGGCAGCATGAAAGGCGAATACCAAATGTCGAGATTGATTGATAATTCTGTTTTCAGTGTGCAGATACCGGAATTTTACCTGATCGCTCCGTACAGGATGAACTGATCGCAGCGTTCAATAGGACAAAAGATAAAGGAAAAGCCCCTGTGATTGCACAGGGGCTTTTCTTTTATCAGGCCTCTAAAAATGGTTAGTCGACTTTTTGAGGCTTGTTTGGATGTTGTGGCTGATGCTGTGGTTGATGTTGCGGTTGCTGATGCATCTGCCTTTGCTGATGCATCTGCTGATTCTGGCCATTTTGCCTCCCGTTGGCATTACCATTTTGCGGATTCATCATCATCTTCCGGTTACCATTTGCATTACCCAATTTGGAGTTTGCAGCAACCTCTCCATGTTCGTTTATGGGTTTTCCGCCAACTTTGTCCATTGCGGTTGCTGTTGGATGGCCGCCATTATATTTTGCAAACTGGCTTCTATCCTGGCTGGCATGCTGCTGGTGGTTTACCTGTTGGGTGGTTGGCTGAACGTGTTGTTCCCGCATAGCCGCCATTTCTTCAGGCCTGGGCTGGGCATTGACGCCGCCGGGACCATTGAAACTGGTATGGTTATTTACAGTTACATTATTGATAACCGTGCGGTCGACATAGGTGTTGCGCACAACGGTAGTATTTACATTAACTACAGCTGTATTGTAGCGGAAGTGATTGCCGTACCACCCACCGCCGCCAAAGCCAACTCCACCATATCCATAACCGTAGTTAATACCACCGTAAAAACCTACGTGCGGGCCCCAGTAGCCGGCGTGAAAACCGTAATAGCCGCCGGAAAATCCCCAGTAGGCCGGGGTCCAAAGCAAGCCAAACCGCGGTGGCGCCGCCCAGTAACCAGGCACCCAATAGTACCCGTCGGCATCGTCGTAAGCCCAATACCCCGGTACCCAAAGGTAGCCGTCAACAGGGCAGGCCGGTTGTACATAAACAGGTAAGGCTGGCGGCGCAAATCCAACGGAAATGCCTACGCTAACCTGGGCGTTCGCCTTTGTGAAAGCAAAACATGTGGCACATATAAATGTGATGCTCAATAAAATCTTTTTCATTTGAAGTAATGTTTAATTTATTTTGAATTTAGGGTAAGACTATATTTATATAACAAAGTTTAAAATGGATATTATTGGTCTTAACAAAGTTAAGTTTGATATTTTGATAAATACATAAATATATTATAAAAATTTATAAAAAAAGGCTGTCCTTTTGAGACAGCCTGATATATTTATTAAACAAGCGATTGTTAATTTCCCTTTTGAGGTGCTTGCTGCGGTTTTGGTTGCCGGCGCTGCACCCGGCGTTGCTGCTTACGACTAATCTGACGATGCTGGCCGTTTGCCGGCGCAACTTTACCCTGTGCAGCCTTGACGTTTGGGGCCGGATTCCCATTTGGATTATTGGGGTTATTCGGCTCATTTAACTGGTTGCGATTTGGGTTGGGATTAGCCGGGTTGTTCCCGTCGTTTGAGGCCGGTTTGCGGTTCGCATTCGGATTATTGGGGTTGTTCGGCTCATTTGCCTGGTTACCATTTGGCTTAGGTTTATCCGGATTGTTCGCCATATTTTTGTTCGCATCCGGGTTTTGATTTCCCAATTTTGAGTTTGCAGCAGCGTGGCCTTCCTGGTCCACCGGGTTGCCGCCTACCTTGTCCATGGCAGTGGCGGCGGGCTTGCCGTTATTATATTTTGCAAACTGACTTTTGTCCTGGCTCGCGTGCTGCTGATGCGTTACCTGGTCGGCAGTTGGTTGTACGTGCTGCTCCCTTTGCGCAGCTAATTCTTCGGGCCTTGGCTGGGCGGTAACGCCGCCAGGTCCGTTAAAGCTGGCATGGTTATTTACTGTCACATTGTTTATAACAGTGCGGTCGATATAGGTGTTGTGGACAACGGTAGTATTTACGTTTACCACCGCAGTATTATACCTGAAGTGATTCCCTTCCCAGGCGCCTCCATAAAAACCCACACCGCCATAACCAAAGCCGTAATTAATACCGCCGTAAAAACCAACGTGCGGGCCCCAATATCCTGCATGGAATCCATACATGCCGCCTTCAAAGCCCCAATAAGCAGGGGTCCAAAGCAATCCGAAACTGGGCGGCGCTGCCCAATAGCCCGGCACCCAATAGTAGCCGTCGGCGTCATCATAAGCCCAATAACCGGGCACCCAAAGATAGCCGTCAACGGGGCAGGCGGGCTGCACGTAAACGGGCAGGGCAGGAGGCGCAAATCCAACTGAAACCCCGATGCTAACCTGTGCATTTGCCCTGGGCAGGGCAAAACACAGGGCAACTATCAGTGCAAGTATCAATCCAATCTTTTTCATTTTTTGTTTTATTTAATTTATGATAAATTAATAATAATCTGAGTTAATAATTATATTCATATCAACATCCTGCAAGAAATTATGTTTTTGTTTTTTATAAACAGCGAACCAGGTATTTATTAAAAATAAAAGCCCGCATGTAAGCATACGGGCCCTTATTTTTAATAAATTATTAAATAATTAGCCCCTGCGTTGACGGGGTTGCGCTTGTCTCTGCGCAGGACGGGGCTGCTGTTGCGCCCTTTGCATGCGTTGTGGCTGTTGCATCCGCTGCTGTTGCTGCGCACGCTGAGTTTGAGCGGCCTGGCGCTGCTGCTGCATACGCTGGGTCTGAGCCGCCTGGCGTTGCTGTTGCACACGATCTCTTTGTTCAGCCTGCCGTGTAGCCTGGGCTGCTTGCTGGCGCTGCATACGATCACGTTGCCCGGCACGTTGAGTGGCCGCATTAGCTTCCCGCCTTTGGGCCTGGTCGCGTTGCCTTACTTGCGCGGCTCTTGCGTTAGCATTTTGCCGTTGTGCCTGGTCGCGTTGCCTTACTTGCGCGGCTCTTGCGTTAGCATTTTGCCTTTGTGCCTGGTCGCGTTGCCTTACTTGCGCGGCTCTTGCATTAGCATTTTGCCTTTGTGCCTGGTCGCGTTGCCTAACTTGTGTGGTCCTGGCATTAGCGTTATGTCTTTCAGCCTGGTCGCGTTGCCTAACCTGTGCGGTCCTGGCATTAGCGTTATGTCTTTCAGCCTGGTCGCGTTGCCTGACTTGTGCGGTCCTGGCATTAGCGTTATGCCTTTCAGCCTGGTCGCGTTGCCTAACTTGTGCAGTCCTCGCATTAGCGTTCTCCCGGGCTATCCTGCCGTTTGTCGCGAATGAACGTCCGTTAACCCTATCCATTGCAGCTGCTGCCGGGCGCCCGTGGTTTACATTTGCAAACTGGGCACGATTATGCCTGGCGGCGTCCTGGTGGGCAATTTGGCTGGCTGTCGGCTCAAAATGATGTTCACGCATCGCCGCCTGTTCTCTTGCATCCGGCCTCCGGTTAACACCACCCGGGCCGTTAAAGCTATAATGATTGTTGTTACGAACGAAGTTACGGTCGATATAGGTATTATGTATAAACGTACGGTTTACACGCCAGGCGGCAGTGTTGTACATGAATCGCCCGCCGGCCCAACGACCGCCGTAGAATCCAAAACCGCCGTACCCGAAACCGTAATTAATACCGCCGTAGAAACCAACGCTTAAACCCCAATAGCCGGCATTAAAGCCATAAACGCCACCGGCAAAACCCCAATAGGGCGGAGTCCATAAATAACCTGTCTGCGGCGGCGCAACCCAAACGCCGGGCACCCAATAGTAACCATCGGTCGGGTCATAAGCCCAGTAGCCGGGCTGCCACATATAGCCCGGAGTCGGGCAGGCCGGTTGTTCATAAACCGGCAGGGCGGGAGGTGCAATATTTGCAGAGATTCCCACCCCCACGCTAACCTGTGCGTATGTCTTCGTAGTTACGAAGGCAACCACAGCCATTAGCATTATTATTTTTGCTATTTTTTTCATGGTAGATTTATTTTAATTTAATATTAAGACAATCGCCGCCTAATAAAGTTTAAAATAAATTTATTTCGTACGTAGAAATATTCCTGAAAAACGCTGAGAAAATGTGCTTTATTGGTTTGGTTTATGCAGTTCCTTATTGGCTTAATTCCTGCGGTTAAACAGAAACGAAGCGTAATAGAGTAACGTAGCTAATGCACCCAGGGCGGCAACAACATAAGTCATAGCGGCCCACCAAAGTGCGTCTTTGGCTTCGTCGTGCTCCTGCCGGGTTTGCATAACGCTGTAGTTATTATTTAACCAGGCAAGGGCGCGGTTGCTGGCATCAAACTCAACCGGAAGCGTAATAAAGCTGAAAGCGGTTACCAGGGCCAAAGCAGCCACGCCGATCGCCAGCACAAACGGGTTGTTAGTAAAAAACAGCAGCATTACGCCGATAAATAAGGTCCACTGCGTGATGGTTGAAGCCACGGTAATAACGGGAACGATAGCGGTACGGAGGCTTAGCCATGCATAAGCCTTTGCATGCTGAACCGCATGCCCGCACTCATGAGCGGCAACGGCCGCTGATGCTACGCTGCGGCTGTAAAATACGTCGGGGCTAAGGTTAACGGTTTTGGTTGCAGGGTTGTAATGATCAGTCAGCGACCCTTCAACCGAAACCACCTGCACGTCATAGATCCCATTGTCGCGCAGCATCCTTTCGGCAACCTCTTGTCCCGAAAGGCCGGATGACAGCGGCTCCTGTGCATATTGATTAAATTTGCTTTTAAAGCGCCATTGTACAATAAAGCTAACAATGGCGATCCCGATCATCAGCAGCCATGCCGGGCCGATGGGGATATATCCCAATATAAATGCGATGTGGTTCATTTTTGTTAAGTCTTGAGTCCAAAGTCCGAAGTCTTGAGTCGGAATCATGATTATTCCATATTTTTGACTCAAATCCGGATAATAGCCGTAAATCAAAAAGTATTCCGCAAATTTTTCAGCATTTGGAAGCAAATACCTTTTCGTACTGGGAGCGCACCGCATTTATCGATGATGCTGACGTAATTATTATCGGCAGCGGCATCGTAGGCCTTAGCGCTGCACTGCATTTAAAAAAACAGCAGCCATTGTTAAAAGTGCTGGTTTTGGAACGGGGCTTTCTGCCTACGGGCGCCAGTACAAAAAATGCCGGTTTTGCCTGTTTCGGAACGGTTTCGGAGCAATTAAAGGCTTTGGAGCATGCCTCGGAAGAAGAAGTAACTACGCTGGTTGACTATAAATGGCGCGGCCTGCAGCGCCTGCGGGAAAATTTGGCAGGCGCCGATATCGACTTTCAGCAGAACGGCGGATATGAATTGTTTATGGATGGTGAACAGGAGAAGGCAGAGCACTGCAAAGGCCAGGTAGAACGGCTAAATAAATTGTTAAAAGATGCCACCGGACTTACCGACATTTATTCATCTGCCGATGCCAAAATTGCAGGTTTTGGCTTTAAGGGCGTTTGTGCGATGATCTATAACCCATACGAGGGCCAGCTGCATACCGGTAAAATGATGCGCGCGCTATTGGATAAGGTTTATAGCGTTGGCGTGATCGTATTAAATAATTGCGCTATCAGCGGGACAAATCGTGAAAGGGGCTTTATTAGCCTGGCCACCAACCAGGGGAACCTTAAAGCCACACAGGTCATCCTGGCAACTAATGCATTCGCCAGCCAGTTGTTTCCCGAATTGAAAGTAATACCCGGCCGTGGGCAGGTATTGGTCACCAAACCCGTTGATAGCTTAAGATTGAAGGGCACCTATCATTTTGATGACGGCTATTATTATTTCCGCAATATTGATGGCAGGGTGTTGTTTGGCGGTGGCCGCAACCTGGATTTTAAGGCGGAAGAAACCTGGGACTTTGGCCATACAGGAGCGGTAAAAAACCAGTTGACCGAATACCTGCGGGAAGTTATTCTGCCTGGTCAGCCATTTGAAATTGACTACTGGTGGAGCGGGATCATGGGTTTTGGGGAGGATATTAGCCCGATAGTAAAAGAGGTTGAGCCCGGCATTTTCTGCGCGGTGCGATGCAACGGTATGGGGGTTGCTATGGGCAGTTTGGTGGGTGAGGAAGTGGCTGAGCTGGCGTTGAATAGTAAATAATCGTCTGTGGGGACACAGACGATGGGTTCGGGGACACAGACGATGGGTTCGGGGACACAGACGATGGGTTTGGGGACACAGACGATGGGTTTGGGGATACAGACGATGGGTTTGAGGATACAGACATGAGATTTAAAGGCGTTACAGCATTTAGAAATAAATTGTAAATTTGATATATGTTGACAGTTCAGGTAAAAGTTAAGCGTCGAGGATATTATAGCATCTCTTGATAATTTAAATAAGGATGAGCGGGAAAAGCTTCGATATGCGCTATAGGACCTACAAAACGATGCCGCCCTTGACGAGGCGATAAAAGAAGTGCGCGAGGATATAAAAAACGGAAGGGTACACGCACATGAAGATGTTATGCGGGAAATCAAGGCCAAGTACGCCCGTTAACCCACCTGGCAAAATCTTCAAAAATTGATACTGAAAGACGAGGATTAAAAGAATATCCAGATGCCGGTGGCATCTCAGCGCCGCGTAATTTCATACACCATCACCGAGTTTCCCCCGGTTTCATAACGTCCCTGCGCGGTCACTACCAGGTATTTGTTTGATTTGTCGATAGCCATGCCTACCGGGAAGGGATCTGCCTTAATTGAAGCTATGATTTTCATGTCGGATGTGCGCACAATGCTGATCTTTGATTCCTTATTGGCATTGGCAAAAAGATAATCGCCATCGCCTGTAACCGTAATGGTCCTCGCGCCCAGACCTGTAAATGCGTTTTGCCATTTTTTATAATCGGATCTGCCATTGACCGGGATGGCCCTGAAAAAGCTGAGCATGTCTTTCCAGTCAGCCTTCTCCACATATCCGTCCTGGCTCGAACTCAGGAAAAGTGAGTTACCGTTGATCACCAGGTGGCGAACATTCCTTTTTGTGCCGAAAACACTGCCGAGATACTTTTTGGCCTTCAAATCAAACACCGCTATTCCGCCGCCGCCCATCCTGCCGACAAACAGGTAATTGCTGTCGGGTGTAAAAACCGTTCCGCGAAGGCACAGCCCGCACTCATGGTCTCGTATATGCCCCCGCCGGAGGCGGGTAGAATCGCTGAATGCAAGTTTCAGCCGGTGATCAACCACAAAATGTGCGATATAATGAAATTTAAAAGGGTCGCCGGAGCTAATATCGATCAAATGCACCGTGTTATCGCCCCAGTTGGTAACGGCGATGTATTTGTTATCCGGCGAACAGGCGATCATTTTCGGCAATGGCGCGGACGGGAAAACCCGGATGATCTTGTCCTTATCCGCGTCAATTAAAGCAATTGCGGACGGTTGGGTTGACAGTGTATCAAAGCTGCGGCGGTAATAAGGGACCCATAAATATTTGCCTTTGTTTGACAGGCACATTTCCACCGGCTTGCCTGTAAAAACATTTGGATGGGCTTTGTTTTTGACAAAGGCATATCCCGGAAAATCGGTCTCTTTAAAAAGGTTGGAATCGCGCAAGGTAAAATGGTGTTTTATCACAGCGATCTTTTTTAAAGAATCATTCATGTCGTAAACCGAAGTGGTAAAACCTTCGAGGTTGTTGATATAAAGCTTTTTGACAGTTTTGCCGTTAACCGTTTTTTCAAGGATAAGTGCAGCTTTTGGCGAGTTTATCGCCCTGTCAAAATGATCGGATTCGTTGCCGGTACGTTGATTATTACTTTGAATGCGCGCTACCAATTTTAGCGTCATTTCGGGGCTTCCGGTTGATATAAGCCCGATATTAACTTTCGGGTATTGACAATAAGCGGCCAGGCCGCACATTAACAGCCAGAAAGTTAGTACAAAGAATTTATTCATTATTGAGTTCAGGAAGTTTTGGCCGAATATAAAAAAATGCTTTGATCTAAAAGAGTTCTACAAGTCTTTCCAATGCCATCCCCCGCGACCCTTTTATTAAAATTGTTGAATTCTTTATAGGATTTGCTTTTATTGCGGCGATTGCATCCTCCGCTGATTTATAGAAGAAGGAGTGCCCGGCGCCCTTGTTGGAGTTGTCTCCAACAAGCTCCGGTGTGCTTTTTGCATCGGCGGCATTGCGGTTTGTTGGAGACAACCCCAACAAAGGCGGAGACGAGGCCTTTAATCCTGCTTTGAAAAATTCTTCACCAATAAATATCCGTTCATCAACAGCTGTGTCCAACGCCTTATGGATAATCGCCTCATGCTCGGCAGCTGCTTCATCGCCCAGCTCAAACATATCGCCCAAAATCAATACCTTCCGGTTGGCGCTTAACTTATCCATGTTTTCAATGGCGACGATCATGCTGCTGGGGTTAGCATTGTAATAATCGCAGATGAGGGTGTTGGTTGCAGTTTGAACGATTTGTGAGCGGTTGTTTTTAGGCTGATAACCTGCTATGCCCCGGTTGATTTCATCGTGGGTTAATCTGAAATAAACGCCGATGCAAGCAGCCGCGAGTATATTGTCGAGATTGTAAGCGCCGGTCAGCTGAGTTTTCACAGCGCGGCTTTCCCCGGTTTGACTATTTGCCCATTGAATGGTTAAATAAGGCGAATTTTCCAGCAGCGAACCGCTGACCAGGTTGTTATTGCCGGTTGTGCCATAGTATATTACGTTTTCCAATCCCCGGGCTTTTTGCATTTCCAGTAAGATCGGATTGTCATTATTGATAAAGGCAACCCCGAATGCTCCTTTCGGTCCTGATAGCCATCGGGATTCGGTCGCGATAGCTATTCCCTCGCCCTTGTTAGGTTTGTCTCCAACAAGCTCCGGTGTGTTTGTCATACCTGCGGCATCGCGGTTTGTTGGGGACAACTCCAACAAAGGGGATGACGGAAATTCACTTTCGGACTTCTTCAAATAATCGTACAACTCGCCTTTACCTATTTTCACCCCTTCAAATCCGCCAAAACCTTCCAGGTGTGCCTTGCCTACATTGGTGATCAGCCCATGGGTTGGCTGCGCAATCGTGCATAAAAACGCAATTTCTTTTTGATGATTCGCGCCCATTTCAATCACGGCCATTTCGTGGCTGGCGCCGATCGTTAATAGCGTGAGCGGTACGCCGATATGGTTATTAAGATTGCCCTGGGTAAACTGCGTTTTAAAATGCTCCGACAGCACCGCGCTGATGAGCTCTTTGGTAGTGGTTTTTCCGTTGGTACCGGTTAACCCGATCACAGGGATGGTTAGTTGCAGCCGGTGATGTTTGGCCAGTTGCTGCAGCGCTGTTAAAACATCCTCAACCAGGATATATCTTTCATCTGCCCGGTACGCCGGGTCATCAATTAACGCATAAGCCGCGCCGGCTTCGATAGCCAACTGCGCGAATTTATTAGCGTCGAACTTGTCGCCTTTTAATGCAAAGAAAATGCATCCCGGCGTGATTTTCCGGGTATCCGTGCTGATAACGGGATGCTGAAGATAAAGCTGGTATAGTTGTTCGGTTTGCATTTTTTTGCTTTAAACATAGCGGTGGGTTAAACCTTGAGTGTTCGAAACATTCCGGTTCCCTCTTTACCGCTTGCGGAAGAGAGGGATGCCGATCCGCCTTTAGGCGGAGTGGCAGGGTGAGTCGACCCAGCGGACATTACCGTCAATGCATTTGCGTCAATGTCCGCCGGGGTCTACTCACCCCGGCGTTGCTTCGCTCGCCGACCCTCTCTTCGCTTCGCGGAAAGAGGGTAGCTGCGATTATTTTTCATGTTTCGAACACGCTTAGTTTCAAACCCACCACGATAGGCCTCATATTATTTTTTCTTTTCTCATCCAGGCCACCGTAGCTTTTATTTCGCCATAGCTATAATCCTCTCCCAAAACCTCTTTTAAGGGGCCTAATGTTTCTGCCCCATAGCTTTCAACGACGTCCTGTATCTTCAATCTCTTTCCGTCGGCTACCAGTTCATTTACTTCAATGCCGCCGGTATAAATATACTGGCTCAAGTGGCCTTCAATCGTCGCCGTCGCCAGCCCCCGCGCTGCGGCAATCTCGGCCACGGTTTGCCCCTGCTTGAAAAGACTATAGCTGAGATAGGCGGTATCCATATCCTTTGGCGTACTTCGGGTATTTCGTTCCGATTTTGTTTTGCGCTCCCGCTTTTGGCTCTTTTGGCTCATCCTGGATGTTAAGCCGCCTTTGGAGCGGCAATAGCCTTCAACCAGCATTAAAAACTCGCGACCATAGCGCGCCAGCTTGATGTCGCCAAAACCGGAAATGAGCCGTAATTCATCCAGCGTTTGCGGCAGGTAAGTGGCCATTTCAACCAGCCCGGCGTCCGACAAAATGATATAAGGCGGCACGTTTTCTTTTGCCGCCATATCGCGCCTTAAATTCTTTAAGGTTGCCAGCAGCTCGGCCTCATATTCCAACGCCACTTTTGGCTGTTGATCGGTTACCGTTTGCGATGCGATCAGTTCCACTTTTACCAGGCCTTTTAATACGGATTCGCTTTTTGGCGTGAGTTTTAAGACCGGATAAACATCGTCGGTAAACTGCAGGTAACCCATTGCAGCCAGTTCCCGCAGGTATCGCTGCCAGTCGGCTTTGCTGATGTCGGCGCCGATGCCATATGTTTTTAGCTGTTTATGTTCTTCGGTTATTTTGGGATTGGCCCCTGCGCGTAAAAAATCAACCACCACGCCTGCGCCAAAACGCTCTTTCAATCTTGCCACAGCTGATAATGCTTTTTGGGCGATCAGCGTACCGTCAAATGTCTTAAATTCCGTGAGACAATAGTCGCAGGAACCGCAAGGGGCTGAAAAATCCTCGTCAAAATATTTTAACAAAAACTGCCTGCGGCAGCTGTGCATCTGGCTGTAACGAACCATGTCGTCCAGCTTTTTCAGCATGATGCGGCTTTGCTCGGGATTATCTTCTATCGTGGCGAACTTTTTTAATTTGGTTGCATCGCCGGGCGAGTAAAGCAGTAAAGCCTCGGAGGGCAGCCCATCCCTGCCCGCGCGGCCGGTTTCCTGGTAATAGCCTTCAATGTTTTTTGGCATATCCGCGTGGACAACATAGCGCACGTTGGATTTATTGATGCCCATCCCAAAAGCGATGGTCGCCACAATGATCTTTACCTCGTCACGCAAAAAGGCCTCCTGCGTGTTGGCCTTTACCGAATTATCAAGCCCCGCGTGATAGGGCGCGGCGGAGTACCCCTCGCCTTTCAAATCCTCGGCAAGTTCTTCCGTGGATCTGCGCGAAAGGCAATAGATGATACCCGAATCTTCTTTATGGTCATTCAAAAAATTGAGCAGCTGCCCGAAGTAATTTTTTTTAGGCACTACCCGGTAAGTAATGTTTTCGCGGTTAAAGGACGACACAAAAACGCCGGGATCTTTGAGATTTAATTTTTCGAGGATATCTTTTTTAGTCAGTTTGTCGGCCGTAGCGGTAAGGGCGATTACCGGTATGTCCGGGAACTCCAGCTTCAACCCCGCCAGCATCAGGTATTCAGGCCGGAAATCGTGCCCCCAATGTGATATACAATGCGCTTCATCAATGGCGATGAGTGAAACCGGCAGCGATTTCAAAAAGCTGATGAGCCTGCTTTCGTTTCCAAACAAACGTTCGGGCGCCAGGTAAAGCAGCCTGATCTCATTATTGCGAAGCCGGGCGGTAAGCTGTACCTGTTCCTGTGAGCTTTGACTCGAATTATAAAAAGCAGCAGGTATGCCGTTAACATTCAGGCTGTCGACCTGGTCCTTCATCAAGGCGATAAGCGGCGAGATAACGATGGTAAGCCCCTGCAGCAGTACCGCCGGTAACTGGTAACAAACTGATTTTCCGCCGCCGGTGGGCATCAGCGCCAGCACATCTTTTTTGTTTAATACATGCCGGATGATAGCCTCCTGCTGGTGCCTGAAGCTATTATACCCAAAATACTTTTGTAACGCCTGGACAGGTTCCATTTGTTTAACTTACTAATTTGCAAAAACTTTCGACTTTCAGATTTTCAAATGGGCTGTTTAACTGATATTTTGTCAAGAAAAATACCGGCTATTAATTCCATAATACAAAGTTCTTCTGCAAATATACTGTTTAAAGATACAATTTAGGGGGAAACAAAAACTAAAATTATTAGCAATAAAATCAGGCGTCCTGCATTATAATAATCGCGAATGATTGCTTCAATCCCGGACGAAATAAATTAGGCAGCCTTATTCGAAAATTAAGTTTAAAATCCCCGCTCCGCCCCTTTCACCCAATCATCCAGCGCCGTCATTTGCTGTGCATTATTTTTTACCCACTCCGCGCTTTCGGGCGTGCTTTGGCTCACCAGCCTGGCAAAGGCAGGCATATTTGCCGATTGCCCCAGCTTATAAAAATAAGCGGCATAATATTTTTTAAAAAAGTCATCCCCGGTTTGCTGGTCGGCCAACGGACCGACGGCGTTAAATATGGCTGTTAACTGGGCGGTTAACAGATCGCCGGCGCTGGGGTACTTCTTTTTACCGGCTTCGGCAACCGCTTTGGTTATGGCCTGGTTTAGTGCAGCGGGGTTGGCGTCAAACACGGGGACCGGTGCGCCGGGATCAGCTTTTAAAATTCCGCCCTGCATAATATGCTGGACGTTGCCATAGGCCTCGGCGCTTCGGGCGGTATTCGGCTCAAGCAAAATAAAGCTGCACAAGCCAAGCAAGGCATTAGCCCTTTTATTTTGGTGAAAGCAAACCAGTGCGTACATCCGCTGGCTGTTGGCGTGTTTGGCGTCGAGCATTAAGGATTGAACCGCGCATTTTTCGGCTTCGGCATAGTTTTTATCCCGAAAATAAACCAGGCCCAGGTTATAGTACAAACGCTGATATTTAGGATCTACCTTAATGCCCTCGTTAAACGCCGCTATCGCCTTCGCCGAATTACGGTCCTTGTCATAAATACTCCCTAAAAGATCATATGCCCATGCCGTGATAGAACTGTTTGATTCAACGACTTTTTTTAGATAGGGTATACCATCATCACCCTTGCCCGAA
>JABDHD010000044.1 GCA_013285685.1 Bacteroidota bacterium | reverse complement strand
TTGGTAAGATAGGCACTTACTGCCTTTCTATAAAGCATTATTAACAAACATTTGGTTTTTTAAAGGGTGTAAACCCTGAATCATCCTATTCGGATTAGAAAAACGATATAATGTAAACAAGAAATATATCGAAACTGGGCTGAATGTCGTTATTTGATTTGCTTATTCAAAAAATAACCATTTTCTTTGCCGCCGTACAAATGAAAAGTAACTGCACCACAACAACAACCACAACAACCACCGGCTATAGAGTCGGAGGACGGTAATCGTATGGTGTAAAACATAAAAAAACCAAATGAGCGCCTTCCTCCGAAAAAGAGGAAGGCGTTTTATTTTGAAGGAATGAGATTTGAGACCTGAGATTTGAGATTTGAGACGAAATAGTCAATCAGCTTATCTCATATCTCAAATCTAATATCTCACATCTAATTATTACAATGAAGGTATTAAAATTTGGCGGTACTTCCGTAGGATCAGTTCAAAGCATCCAAACTTTACTTAACATTTTAAAAGACGAAGCTGCTGCTGACGACAAGCCGGTGGTGATTTTATCGGCTATGAGTGGGGTAACCAACCTGCTGGTGGCAATGGCTGAAGGGGCTGCCGAAGGTATCGATTTTACTAAAGACCTTGCCGACCTGGAACGCCGCCATTTTGACGTGGTAAAAAACCTGTTGACCGTTCAAAACCAAAATCCTGCGTTCACCCGTTTAAAAATATTTTTCAATCAGCTGGAAGAATTACTGCAGGGCATTTTGACATTGCGGGAGCTAACGCCTAAAACCCGCGACACCGTTTTAAGTTACGGCGAACGATGCGCCGCCCTGATGATCGGCAAGATCGCCGCCCAACATTTTCCGGGCGCCATAAGCGTTGACGCTTCTGAACTCATAAAAACAGATAGCTCATTCGGCCAGGCCAGGGTAGATACCGACCTGACCGAGCGCTTGATCCGTGTTTTTTACATGGAAAATAAGGATAAGCTGCTGCTGGTAACCGGCTTCATCGCCTCAAATGATGCCGGGCAGCTCACTACCCTGGGCCGCGGCGGCAGCGACTATACCGCGGCCATATTCGGTTCCGCCCTGAATGCTGAAGAAATACAAATTTGGACCGATGTAAACGGCATGATGACCGCCGACCCGCGCATGGTAACCAAAGCATTTTCGCTACCCGAGCTAACGTACACCGAGGCCATGGAGCTTTCCTATTTTGGCGCCAGGGTGATCTATCCGCCAACCATGATCCCGGCGTTTTTGAAAAAGATACCGATAGTTATCAAAAATACTTTTGATACTACTTTTGAAGGAACCGTTATCCGGCATGATTGCAAACCATCTAACCTGCCGATAAAAGGCATTTCGTCCATCAATAACATCAGCATTATTAACCTGGAAGGCAGCGGCATGGTGGGCAAAGCAGGCTTTAGCGGCAGGCTGTTCTCCATGCTGGCGCGCGAGCAGATCAACGTCATTTTAATTACACAATCCTCTTCCGAGCACAGCATTACCTTCGCCGTTTCACCCGCTGATGCCGGAAAGGCAAAAAAGCTGATGGAGCAGGAATTTGAGCTGGAGCTGGTAGCCAAAAAATTAGAAGAACCCATTATTGAACAGGAACTGGCCATCATTGCCATTGTAGGCGAAAATATGAAGCAAACACCCGGCGTTTCCGGTAAACTGTTTCATGCGCTTGGCCGTAATGGTATCAATGTAAGGGCCATTGCACAGGGCTCATCGGAGTACAATATTTCAGTGATCATTTCGGCGAAAGACTTGGCCAAAGCTTTAAATGCGGTACATGATGGTTTTTTTACGCAGCTCACCAAAACCCTTCACGCGTTTTGCCTGGGTACCGGCAATATTGGTCAAACCTTGTTTAGGCAACTCAATGCCCATACGGATTACCTGCAGCAAAACAATGGCATACAGGTTAAGATCGTAGGCATCAGCAATACCCGCAAAATGCTTTTCAACTCAGATGGCATATCACTGGATAGCTGGCAAAACGACCTGCAGGCCTCGCGCAAGCAGGCCAACCTTGCCGAGTTTGTCGCTACCATGAAAGGCATGAACCTGCCCAACTGCGTATTCATTGATAACACGGCAAGCCCGACTCCAATCGAGTTTTATGAAGAGGCTTTTAACGCGAATATCTCTGTGGTTACCTGCAATAAGATCGGCAACTCCGCCTCTTACAAACAATATAAAACCTTTCGCGATGCCGCGCAGCAGCATGGGGTCGACTTTTTTTATGAAACGAATGTAGGCGCCGGCCTGCCCATCATACGGACGCTGAAAGACCTGATGAACAGCGGCGACCGTATCGCAAAGATCGAGGCGATATTATCGGGCACTATATCTTTTATCTTTAATAATTTTAAAGGGGATGCAAACTTCCACGATGTGGTAAAGCTGGCGCAGGAAAAAGGCTATACGGAACCTGATCCCCGAGACGATCTGCGGGGAACCGATTTTATGCGCAAAATATTGATCCTCGCCCGCGATGCCGGCTACCAAATGGAAGCAGCGGATGTTAATATTGAAAGCATGCTGCCAAAGTCGTGCCTGGATGCCAACACGGTTGATGATTTTTATGCTGCATTAAAGTCGGAAGATGCATTTTTCAGTAAATTGAAAGCAGAGGCTGAAACAAGCGGAAAAGTACTGCGCTACATAGGTAAATTAGAGGATGGCAAAGCGGCCATAACCCTGCAAATGGTGGATGAAAACCATCCGTTTTATACTTTATCGGGCAGTGATAATATCATCTCATTTACGACTGACCGGTACAAGGAACGCCCGCTGGTGGTTAAAGGGCCGGGCGCAGGCGCCGAAGTGACTGCGGCGGGTGTATTTGCGGATTTGATAAATGTGGGAACCCCCTAGCGCCCTAAAAGGGGGGACAGAAGTTGAATAGTTTATATGGAAGATAAAAAGATAGAAGAAATACATCGGCCGCAAACCAATCAGGCTCCTCCGCCTAAAGGCGGAGGCGGGGGGGGTAAGGGTATTTCTGTTTTCGCCCCTGCCACCGTTGCCAACGTGGTTTGCGGGTTTGACGTACTGGGCTTTGCTGTTAATGAGCCAGGCGACGAGGTCATTATGCGCCTGACCGGCAAGCCCGGCATTAGCATCAGCAAAATTACCGGCGATAATGGCCGCCTACCGATGGACCCTGCAAAAAACACGGTTAGTGTAAGTGTTCGGCATTACCTGGACGGCATTGGCAGAAGCGACATCGGGCTGGATATCGAACTGCATAAAAAGATGCCTATCGGCAGCGGATTGGGCTCCAGTTCTGCCAGTACGGTAGCAGGCTTGTTTGCAATAAAAACACTATTGGGCGATGAAAGCGACCCGGTTAAACTGCTGCCATCAGCCATGAAGGGCGAGGAAATGGCTTGCGGTCACGGGCATGCGGATAACGTGGCCCCTGCCCTGCTCGGCGGCTTTGTGCTGATCCGCAGCTATGAGCCTTTGGATATTGTACGCCTGCCGCACCCCGAGGGTCTGTTTTGCGCTATTGTGTTTCCCGAGGTTGATGTGCCAACGCGTGAGGCCAGGCAGATCATCCGGAATAAGATCAATATGAAAGACGCCGTAACCCAGTGGGGGAACATTGCCGGCCTGGTGAGCGGCCTGTTTATGAACGACATCGACCTGATCGGCCGTAGTATGAAAGATATTTTGGTTGAACCGGTGCGCTCAATGCTCATCCCCGATTTTTATAAAATGCGGGAAATGGCAATGGAGTTAGGCGCAGTAAGCTTTGGTATATCCGGCTCTGGCCCTTCAGTCTTTTCGTTTACAAGAGATGAAGAAACAGCAAAAAAGATTACTCAAAAACTACAGCGACATTTAGCTGACCTGCTAATTGGATCGCAGGCTTATGTGTCGACGATAAATGACAAAGGCCCAAGAGTGTTGGGATAGAAAAACTATGTCATTGCGAGCGCAGCGCGGCAATCGCAAACTTTTTATTAACGTTTTGCATTACCGCTTGTATGGTTCGCGATTGCTTCGTGCCTCGCAATGACAAATTAAATAAATCCGATCCCGATAATTATCGGGACGAAATTCCGAAATCCGAAATTTAAAACATGCAACTATACAGTACCAAAAACCCATCCACCCGCGTATCCTTTAAAGAGGCGGTTTTTAACAGCATGCCGCAGGATAAAGGCCTTTATATGCCCGTTGATATACCGCGGCTGGACGACCTGTTTTTAACCCACCTGGATAAATACACCCTGCCCGAGATCGCGCTGCATGTGGCGCAAAACCTGATTGGCGAGGATATCCCGGCAGATGATCTGAAACAAATCATTCACGATGCCATCAACTTTTTGGCTCCTGTTGAAAAGCTGGAAGAAAACGTTTTCGTACTCGAACTTTGGCATGGGCCATCGCTTGCTTTTAAAGACTTTGGTGCGCGCTTTATGAGCCGCGTGATGAGTTATTTTTTGGAGAAAGGCGAAAAGCAACTCGACGTATTGGTTGCTACCTCCGGCGATACCGGCGGCGCGGTCGCATTGGGCTTCCTGGGCGTTCCAAATACGCGGGTAACTATTCTATACCCCAAAGGCAAAGTAAGCGATATACAGGAGCTGCAATTAACTACCAATGGCCAAAACATCAGGGCGGTAGAGATCGACGGAACGTTTGATGACTGCCAGGCATTGGTTAAGCAAGCTTTTACTGATAAGGAATTGAAGGAAAAGTTCAGGCTTACTTCGGCGAACTCTATCAATATTGCCCGGCTCATTCCGCAAACCTTCTATTATTTTAATGCCTATGCACAATTGCTAAAGATCGGGGTTGAAAAAGTTATTTTCTCGGTACCCAGCGGCAACTTTGGCAACATCGGCGCGGGTTTACTGGCCTGGAAGATGGGGCTGCCAGTGGAGCATTTCATCGCTGCGACCAATGTGAATGATACCGTACCCGAGTTTTTAAGGACGGGGGTTTATCAACCCAAACCATCGGTGGCAACTTTATCCAATGCCATGGATGTAGGCGACCCCAGCAACTGGGTACGCATTGCCGACCTGTTTAAGGGCGAATTAGAAACGCTGAAAACACAGGTAACCGGCTACAGCTATAACGACGAACAAACCCTGGAGGCCATCAAATTTATTTACGACAATTACCACTACATCGCCTGCCCGCATACCGCCATTGCCTGGCAGGCCTTGCGGGACTGGCAGCAGGATAATTACAAAAGAGATATCGCCGGCGTGTTTTTATCAACCGCCCATCCATGCAAATTCCCCGATGTTTACCCGGAAAGTATTGCTGATAAAGTTGATGTGCCGGAACAAGTGAAGGATCTGCACAAAAAGAAAAAGCATGCGGTATCTTTAGGGAAGGATTTTGGGGGATTTAAGGAATATTTGCTCAAGAACGGTTAAGGTTGTAACTTAGTGTTATTAATTTCGATAGGATGGATATACAGGCTGAAAAATTGCAGTTGGTGCAGGCAATATTAAATATTGAAGATATCGGCCTGATAAAAAAGGTTAAAAAATTATTATCCAAACCGACTGAATCGCATGATTGGTTTGACGATTTAACGGAGGAGCAGCAACAGGCCGTTGATGAAGCCATAGCTGAACTTGACCGGGGCGAGGGAATCCCGCATGAAGAGGTAATGAGAAGGCTTGGTTTATGAGTTATTCGATAATATGGTCTCCTAAAGCTTATTTAACCTTTCAAGACAGGATTTATTACTTGGAAAGAAACTGGACTCAAAGGGAGATTAATAATTTTACAATCAGGGTAAAAGAATACCTGGAATTACTAAAAAAAGAGCCGTTAATCGGAACACCCACCGGTCGGCGGAAAACCGTGCGCATTGGACTTATAATCAAGGAAGTTTCTATCATCTATCGGGTAAAACCTGTCAAAAAAGAAATAGAATTACTTGTGTTTTTTGATAATAGGCAAGATCCCAAAAAGATCAGCAAGTATAAAACCTAAGTTATGGTGAACAAACCTTCATTCATAATAACCTTTGTTGTTTTATGTACTTTTTTGATCAGCTGCAATAATATTACGAAACGTGAAAGGTTCAACCAGCAGACATGGAATGAGTATCAAGGCTTTGATGGTCCGGATCGGGACGGCATGGCTGAAGACTTAATCAACACTCATCGACTGATTGGTTTGAGTAACAAAGAAATGCTGCAACTGTTAGGCTCACCCGCTAATTACGCTGATACAACAAAAACATATTATGAACTCTCACAAGAATTTGATTCCATAGACCCAGTTTCGGGGAAAAACCTTGTCATTACATTCAATAAAGACTCGATAATCGTTGATGCCAAAATTGAAGATTGGCGCAAACATTAATTTATGATCAACACCATCATCTTCGACCTCGGCGCGGTGCTCATCGACTGGAACCCGCACTATATGTACCGTACTATTTTTGATAACGAGGAGGAAATGAAAAACTT
Organism: Bacteroidota bacterium; assembly: GCA_013285685.1. Taxonomy (GTDB): domain Bacteria; phylum Bacteroidota; class Bacteroidia; order Sphingobacteriales; family Sphingobacteriaceae; genus Mucilaginibacter. Next base: position 24,988 of record JABDHD010000044.1, on the reverse strand, counting down.
CCTCGCCAATGTGGCGACATCTGATTGGAACGAGGAGCAAGATGCCGGCCGTTCCTTACAGGAAGGTACCGAGCTGCTGGTACAACAATTCCCGGAACACGAAGCCAATATCCGCGCCTTTTACAGCCGCTGGCACGAAATGCTTGGCGATCCGTTTTGGGACACAGTCGAAATTTTCAAGCAGCTTAAAGAAACCGGCAAGTACAAAATATACGCCCTCACCAACTGGTCGGCGGAAACTTTTCCGGTTGCTTTGGAACGCTACGAGTTTTTACACTGGTTTGATGGCATTGTAGTATCCGGCGCCGAGAAAATGCGTAAGCCAACACCCGAATTTTACCAGGTTTTGTTGGATCGATATAACATCAAGGCTGATGAGGCGCTATTTATAGACGACAACAAACGCAACGTTTTAGCGGCGGAAAAGATGGGTATTAAATCGATCCATTTTACCTCGGCTCAGCAATTAAAAAGTGAATTATCCCACTTCGAAATCATTTAACCCGTCAGACATCAAAAATCGGTGAAATCAACCTAAAATCGGTGAAATCCCAAAAATTAAAATCGGTGAAATCAACCTAAAATCGGTGAAATCCCCAAAATTAAAATCGGTGAAATCCCCAAAATTAAAATCGGTGAAATCCCCAAAAATAAAATCAGCTTAATCAAGGGTTCAGACAAGCAACACCATCCAGGCCTCTTTTACCTTTCCAACTTCCAGCAATTCCTTCGCCTTTAAATGCAACTGCGTTTCACGCGTTTGCGCATCGCCAATTGTCCCGTCTAATATCTCTTTTATTTCATCCCTTTGCGCATAAGCCGCAATCTCATCATCTGTCGGCAACGTTTCAACATTACCCAACTGGCCAAGGTTATTCCCTGTCAATATTTTTGAATTCCGGATAGCAAACGGCATAGCATCCACCCCGATACCAACTGTTTTCACCGGTTTGGCCACCTTAAATAGGTTATCTGGTGTCACCCTGCAATACCAATCGCCGCCAAGCCGTGCCACATGATCCATCTTTAGCTGATCGATCTTTCCATCAGCATCCAAAATCGATTCATTGATGTGCATCAGCTTTATTTCGGCAATGATGAGGTTGCCGGCGCCGGGCGTTTTGCCCAGGGAAATAATATCATTTACCACACATTCAAATTGCACCGGCGATTCGGCCACGCGCGGTGGTTTTACGAATTCGGAGGGCAGCATAGTAAAACCGGCCTTAATAAACTCATTAATACCTTTGGGATATTCAACGCTTGCCAGCGAAACCTGCTGGACCATGGCGTAATTGACGATGTTGATCACGACTTCGCGGACCTCGTGCAAATTCTCAAGCGTGTGCTTTGTCGTATTGTCCCTCACCCTCCGCGACGGCGAAAAAACACAAACCGGTGGGTTGGTACTGAACAGGTTAAAAAAACTGAATGGACTTAGATTGATATTTCCACCCTTATCAACTGTCGAAGCAAAGCAGATCGGCCGCGGCGCAATGGCGTATTGCAGGTAATTCTGCATTTCAACCGGCGAAAGGTCGGAAAGTCTGATAGTGCGCATAGCTTGGGGGGCTAAGTTACCCCTTTGCGGCGAAAAAATTAAAATTGCATCCGTGTTTCCGCAAACAGGCACAAACCTGCCAGTAAATCACTCAATTGGGCGCCTTTATTTGTTAACGCATACTCAGTACGCGGTGGGTTACCGGGCAAATAACTTTTATCAATTAATTCGTACTGTTCTAAAAACTTAAGCCTGTCGGCAAGTATGTGGTCGCTGATATGCTCCAGGTCGTCTTTTAAGGCCGTGAAGCGATGGTTACCCTCTTCGATGCTAAACAACACTTCGGTCATCCATCGTTTACTTAATAGGTTGATGAGTTCGTTAAGCGCACACTTCTCTTCCAAAAAAGATTGATTATAAAAATTGGTCGAACTCAGCTTTCTCTCTGTCATTGCTAATTATTTAATGAGTCACTAACTAAGGGGTAAGTTGTTGATTATAAATTCACTTAGCCGTTAATTTGCCTCCAATAAAACACGTGCCCGGCGGGAATAAGGTAAAGTTATCCCGTCAGGCTCAATAATCAAAAAGTGTAACTAAAAAATAACATAACGATGAAGTACAGAAATTTGGAAAATACCGATCTGCTACTATCCGAAGTAACCTTTGGCGCCTGGGCTGCCGGAGGTTGGATGTGGGGCGGTACCGAGCGGGGTGAAGCCGTAAGGGCTATTAAAGTGGCGTATTCATTAGGAGTAACTTCCATTGATACAGCCCCGATTTACGGCCAGGGCACGAGTGAAGAAATTGTTGGCGAGGCGATAAAAGGGATTCCCCGGGATAATATACAAATCCTTACCAAATACGGCATGCGGTGGGACCTGGAAAAAGGCGATTTCGCTTTTAGCAGTAAGGACAATAGCGGAAAAGCGATCGATATTTATAAATATGCCGGCCGCGAAAGCATCATTAAAGAATGTGAGGCCAGTTTAAAACGACTTGGTACCGATTACATCGACCTGTACCAGATACACTGGCCCGACTCAACCACCCCTATTGAAGAAAGCATGGAAGCCATGGCAAGTTTAATTGAACAGGGTAAAGTAAGGTACGCGGGTGTTTGTAATTATGATGCCGAACAACTGGTTGAGGCCCAAAAGTATGTGGATGTAGTTTCAGACCAGGTACCTTATAGTATGGTCAACCGTTCCATCAAGTCGGAATTGATCCCGTACTGCATCAACCATAAAAAAGCTATCCTGGCGTACAGCCCATTAGAGCGTGGCCTTTTGACAGGAAAAATGCAACCCGGTTACAAGTTTTCGGCCGGTGACCACCGTGCAAGCGTTTCTTTTTTTAAGGATGAAAACTTGAAGCGGACAAATGATTTCCTGGAAAAGATAAAACCAATAGCTAAAGAAAAGCGCCTTACGCTGGCGCAGCTGGTTATTTTATGGACCCTTCAGCAACCAGGCATTACTATTGCTCTGGTTGGCGCAAGGAACAGCGAACAAGCTATAATAAACGCAAAAGCGATTGACAGCAATTTGAGCGCTGAAGAAGTGCAAATAATATCAGCACACCTCGCTGATCTCGAACTGGAATCAGTGCGTTAATCCTCTATTTCTTAATTTAATATCCGCCTTTTTAAGACCCGGGCTTTTCTCAAAGCCCGGGTTATTTCTCCTTTTTCCAATGACGACCCCCCCAATAAATAGTACAACAGAAGGGCTGCACCCCATAATTACTGAACTGCTGAATACCAAATTCAACGACCATTACAAAATACCCGCCGCAACTCCGGCTTTCCGCCAAATGATGAATGAATTCACCCGGATCGTGTCCTTTTCGGAAGTCGAAGAGATATCCATTCATGAACTGACTTTCGTGCCGGATGGGTTGCCGGATTTCAAGATAAGAATATACAATGCGAACCGAATGGAACTAAACCCGGTACTCGTATATTTTCATGGCGGGAACTGGATAGCCGGCGGTCTGCAAACAAGTGATGCTGTTTGCCAAACACTCGCGGAGGGAAGTAATTATGTTGTCATTTCGGTAGACTATGCGCTCGCACCTGAACATCATTTTCCAACACCGCTTTACCAGGGCCTGGAAGTGATCGAGTGGATCAGGAGACAAGGCGTTCATTATGGAATTGATCGTCACAAAATTGTAGTGGGCGGCGACAATGCCGGTGGAAATATTGCGGCGGGGCTCGTTCATCTGTTAAACCGGGAAAGAGCAAACAAACTGTTTGGCCAATTATTAATTTGCCCGGCCTTGAACCATCATTTTGACACCTCCTCCTACGCTGAATTTGCAAACGGATACCTGCAATCGAGAGATTTGGTACAAGCCAGCTGGATTGCCTATCTCGGGGTCACAAATAACGGTAGCGACGAACTGGCATCGCCATTATTAGCATCAAACATAAGCCATGTTCCCCCTACCCTGATTTTTTCGGCCGGATATGATCCTTTGCGCGATGAGGCCGAAGAATATGCTTCAAGATTGAAGAATGCTAATATCCCTGTTCATCTGCACCGGTTTAAATCTGTTACCCATCATTTTTGGCTAATGGACGGCATTTTGGACGTAGCCCGAAAGGCACAACGCGAGGCAGTTCGGTTTCTCATTAAATTAAACAATCCTGCTGACTAATTTGACCAGGTCATTTGCAGTGGACATCACTACAGCTTATTTTTCTTTAGGCCGAGGATTGAAAAATCACTTTTAGATTTTCTGATAATATTTCCGAGCATGCCAAGGCCTGTTATCTCCATCTCCACCAAATCACCCGGCTGCAGCCATTGAGGTTGGTAATTGGGGTCATTCAATAAGCCCGTTCCATTCAATTCCAAAAAGCAGCCCGTTCCGACGGTGCCCGAGCCTATTACATCGCCGGGCAGCACATCGCAGCCGTAGGCACAACGCTCGATAATTTCAGCAAAGGTCCAATCCATATCGGCCATATTTCCCTGTGATACTTGTTTGCCATTTACGGCGCAGGTCATATCCAAACGATAATTGTTGCCGGTATGCCCCGATTTTGCGGGCACTTTGTATTGCTCCAATTCATCCGGCGTAACCAGCCAGGGGCCGATCACCGTGCTGAAATCTTTACCTTTGGCCGGGCCGAGATTCAATATCATTTCTTCCAGCTGCAGCGTCCTGGCGCTCATATCATTCATAATCATATAACCGGCAATCAGGCTATCCGCTTCCGAAGCCCGTATATTCCGAGCTTTTTTATTCAGGGCTACTGCAACTTCCAGCTCAAAATCCAGTTTTTGGAAATGATCGGGCATACATTCTATCTCCCCAGCGCCTTGTATGGCGTTATGATTGGTAAAATAAAAAATGGGGTATTGATCAAACTCCGGTATCATTTCTGCCTTTCTGTTGCGACGCGCGGCAGCCACGTGCTGCCTGAAGGCATAACCATCGCGGCATGATGTTGGGTGCGGCACAGGGGCCATCAGCTCAAAAAACAGTTCTTCACGGGCTTCCATTTTGCCGGTGGCGATCTCTTCGTTTACCCGCATGGCGCGGTCCATCAGCTCATCCCCTCCCCATAAAAAATCCTTCATATTATCCGGGATCAGCTTATGGCAGGAGTTAAGGTTATAAATATGACCGTTGACGTAAATGCCCAGGTGCTCCCGGTCTTCGGTTTTGTAGCTAACTAATTTCATGGGGTTATAATGGTTTGGGCCAAAGCTAAGGATTTAGTTGATTAAGTTGATTGGGTTGGATTAAGTTGATTGAGTTGGATTAAGTTATTTTGGTTTCAAAACTTAATCAACCCAATCAACCATTCACTCGATCAACTTACCCTATTTGCTCTTTCAAAATAATTGCTATACTTTTGTAAAACCAATTTATGAGCATACAAATGCATTTTCTTTTTTCCCTGGGCCTCACCTCGATGAGTGATGCTTCTTCGTTCAGGGATGCTGTGCTCGCTAAAATCGTCCTGGCGCAATATTAATTTTGTTGTAAGGTTGGAATGTTGAAAGGTTGAAATGTTAATACCATTTCAGCCTAAAACTATTCAGACCCTATAATCGTTATATCTATAAGGTTGATTTGCAGACACTTTAATAACATTACAACCTTCCAACATTACAACAATTATAAACCAACATAAAGACAATGCCTGTTTATCATTCATTAGGAAAGATTCCGCCAAAGCGGCATACACAATTCCGCAAACCGGACGGTAGTTTATATGCAGAAGAACTGGTGTCAACCGAGGGTTTTTCGAGCCTGTACTCGCTGGTGTACCATGTTTACCCGCCGACGCTGGTTAAGGAGTTGAGCGAATCTTACAATGTGGAACCCAAAATTGCGCGCGACAAGCACCTGAAGCATACCAGCCTCATCGGCTTCAAAATCGAGCCGGAGGATGACTACTTGAAAAGCCGTAAACCGGTGCTGGTAAACAGTGATTTGCATATTTCGCTGGCGGCGCCGTGCCAATCCATGACAGATTATTTTTATAAGAATAGCCAGGCCGACGAAGTGGTATTCGTTCACGTCGGCTCCGGAACGCTAAAAACCGGCTACGGGAATATCAAATTTGCTTATGGCGATTACCTCATCATCCCGCGCGGCACCATTTACCAGATGGAGTTTGACACGGCCGAAAATCGCCTGTTTATTGTCGAGAGCTTCAGCCCGATTAGAGTGCCTAAGCGTTATACCAACGCCTATGGCCAGCTAACCGAGCAATCTCCCTATTGCGAGCGCGATATTAAGCGCCCAACCGACCTGGAGACGCACGATGAAAAAGGCGATTTCAAAATACTGATCAAAAAACAAGGGCTGATCTATCCCTATATTTATGGCACCCATCCATTCGACTTTATCGGCTGGGACGGTTTTCATTACCCCTGGGCATTTTCTATTCATGATTTTGAGCCGATCACCGGGCGCCTGCACCAGCCGCCGCCCGTGCACCAAACTTTTGAGGGGCATAACTTTGTGATCTGCTCATTTGTGCCACGCAAGTTTGATTATCACCCGCTATCTATCCCCGCGCCATATAACCACAGCAATGTGGACAGCGACGAGCTGCTGTACTATGTGGACGGCGATTTTATGAGCCGCAAAAGCGTGGTAAAAGGACAGATTACGCTGCACCCGGGTGGCATACCTCATGGGCCGCATCCGGGAGCGGTTGAGAAATCTATCGGCAAGGAGTCAACAGATGAGCTGGCGGTGATGATAGACCCCTTCAGGCCGCTGATGCTGACCGAAGATGCTATAAAAATTGAGGACGAAAATTATTATAAGAGCTGGATGTGAGAGAGGTGAAAGGCGAAAGGTTAAAGGCGAAAGGCAGAACACGGAAGCCAACTCACTAATTCACTAACTCACTAATTCAAAACTAAAAAATGGAAACATTAACCATAGAAAAACCAACCACTACCAGTGATTTTTTGCCGCTGAACGGCACCGACCATGTGGAGTTTTATGTAGGTAATGCCAAACAGGCCGCCTACTATTACAAAAGCGCATTCGGCTTCCAGGAACTGGCTTATGCCGGACCAGAGACCGGGATGCGTGACAAAGCATCGTATGTATTGCAGCAGGGAAAAATTCGCCTGGTGCTAACCACACCGCTGCGATCCGATGACCCGCGCGCGGAGCACATTAAAAAGCACGGCGATGGGGTAAAAATGCTGGCCTTATCCGTAGACGATGCTTACGGCGCATTTGAGCAAACCACCATTCGTGGTGCAAAACCTTATATGGAGCCAAAGACATTAAAAGATGAGCATGGCGAGATCCGCATGAGCGGCATCAAACTTTACGGCGAAACCGTTCACCTCTTTGTGGAGCGCAAAAACTACAAGGGTGTATTTTTGCCAGGATATATGGCTGCTCATTCGCATTTTAACCCCGCACCGGCGGGGCTGCAGCATATCGATCATTGCGTTGGCAATGTAGGCTGGCACAAAATGAATGAATGGGTGAATTTTTATGAAGAAGTGATGGGCTTCAAAAACATCCTCACCTTCGACGATAAAATGATCTCGACCGAGTACTCCGCCCTGATGAGCAAGGTGATGAGCAACGGGAACGGCTTTGTGAAATTCCCGATCAACGAACCGGCAGAAGGCAAAAAGAAATCGCAGATTGAAGAATACCTGGAATTTTATGAGGGCGAAGGTGTACAGCACTTGGCGTTAGCTACGCATGACATTGTGGCAACGGTTACCGAGCTGCAAAACCGCGGCGTCGAGTTTTTAACGGTACCGACAACTTACTATGATGACCTGCTGGACCGGGTGGGCCACATCGATGAGGACCTGGGACCACTGAAAAGGTTAGGCATTCTGGTTGACCGGGATGACGAAGGGTACCTGCTGCAGATATTCACCAAACCGGTTGAAGACCGGCCGACCTTATTTTTTGAGATTATACAGCGTAAAGGGGCAAAATCTTTTGGCGCCGGTAATTTCAAGGCTTTATTTGAGGCCATCGAGCGGGAGCAGGAGCTGAGAGGAAATCTTTAATAATTTCGGTCCCGATAGCTATCGGGATCGGATTTGAATAGCGCGTAATTTCAAGTCAAAAATTTATCTTTAAACCGGGTGACCTACCTGGTTTTTTTATGGCTTCAGTTGATCAAATCGTCGATATTTTAAAGGAAAAATCCAGGCCGGATAACCTGCCGGGGATGAAACGTTTTGGTATCGATACCAGCAAAGCTTTGGGTATTCCAATCCCCGAATTGAGGAAGCTGGCGAAGGTGATAAAAAAGGATCATGCGCTGGCATTAGCGCTTTGGGAAACAAGTTTTCATGAGGCGCGGATACTGGCATCGATGATCGATGATCCGGCACTGGTGACCAGGGAACAGTTTGACAGCTGGGTACAAGATTTTTATTCATGGGACCTTTGCGACCAGGTTTGCGGCAACTTATTCGACCGTACTCCTTTTGCGATTGAAAAAGCTATAGCCTATAGCGAACGCGAAGAGGAGTTTGTAAAACGTGCAGGTTTTGTGTTAATGGCCGAATACGCCGTTCACCACAAAAAGGCTGAAGATGAAATTTTCCTCATTTTCCTGCAAATTATTGAACGTGAGGCTTGTGACGGAAGAAATTTTGTAAAAAAGGCGGTAAATTGGGCATTGCGGCAGATTGGAAAACGAAACGCCATATTGCGAACTTATGCTATTGAAAGCGCGAACCGGATATTATCAAAAGAATGCAAGGCAGCAAAGTGGATTGCTTCAGATGCACTGAATGAACTAGCACGAAATGCTTCTCGAACTATTAATTAATATTTGCCCTTTGATTGTAAATTATTAACCGCGCCTTGTCATTTTATCGGTATTTGCTAACCATTTTTCGCAGATTTCGTATCAGGAAATGCGGTTAAAGGGACAGTTTTAATTTTTGGCATAAATTTTTCTATACCTCCCTGAAACATTGGTTTTACCAGGTATGAATCACAATTACTATGAGCATTGAGTTAGGGAATAACTTTTACACGGACGAAGCTGCTCATCTTGCTCAAATAATCGACCATATCAATGCGGGCATCTGGGAGTTCAATATCAACACCAGGGATGTTAAGTGGTCCGACGGCTTCTACACGATGCTGGGTTATAAACCCGGCGAGGTAGAGTGTTCCTATAACTTTTTCCTGGAAAACCTGATCTATCACCATGACAGACCGCTGTTCCTTAAAACAATTAATGGCAGGAACGGAGATAGCGCCGCCACTGTTCAAATCCGCCTGCTGACCAAATCTGCTGGTTACCAATGGTTTGAAAGCAACACGCGGAAATGGGATGATAATGGCGCGCCTAAGTTTACCGGCTCGTTCATCAACATCAACCAGGCAAAAATTGCCAGCTTACGCTCGGCACAAAGTGACTTTTTCTTTAACGAAACAAGCGCCATAGCGAAGGTTAGCGGCTTCGAGATCGATGTAGCCTCGATGAAAATAAACCTTTCGAAAGAGGCATTCGACGTTTACGAGTTGAACGACCAGGCCAAACTTAGCATTGAAGAGGCGGTAAGTTTTTTTGAGCCGCAATACCGCCCTTTATTAAACGAGGCTATTGACAATGCCATCAAATTTTGCAAGCCGTTTGACATGGAACTGCTGTTCCGCTCGGCCAAGAGCAATGTGATCTGGATAAGGGCTAAAGGTATCCCCATCATCGACGATTATGCACAATGTGTAAAAATCAGGGGCATCTTCCAGGATATCGACAGTATCAAAAGGAAAGGGCTGGCGCTTCAAACATCGATCAACCAACTGAACGATCAAAATAAGCGTCTGCAAAACTTTGCTTATATCGTTTCGCATAACCTGCGCTCGCATACCGGTAATTTAAGGTTTATGGTGAATTTATTTGAAGAAAGCGATTCGGACGACGAGCGAACCGAGGTATTTGCCCACATAAAATCTATCAGCAACAGCTTAACCACCACCATAGAGCATCTGAGCGAAATCGTAAAAATTCATACCGAGATCGATAAAGAGCGGCAGATCCTTGAATTTGAGGAGGTATTTAAAATGGTGATGGGTGCGCTGCACAGTAATATTGAAAGTACGAGTGCCAAAATTGAGTATGATTTCAGCAGGTGCCCGATGATCAATTATATCCCGGCTTACCTGGAGAGCATCCTGCAAAATTTGCTGACTAACGCGCTAAAATACCGCCACCCCGACCGCCGTCCGGAGATCAATGTGCGCACGGTTAAAGATCAAAGCCACATTTATATGACGTTTGAAGATAATGGCATCGGCATCGATTTGGAACGCTACGGCGACAAAGTATTCGGCATGTACAAAACTTTCCATCAAAATAGCGATGCAAAAGGCATCGGCCTGTTTATCACGCGCAACCAGGTAGAATCGCTCGGCGGGTCCATCAAAATTGACAGCACCGTTAATGTGGGGACGAAGTTTACGATTAGGTTGGTTTAGTTTTAGTGATAAGAGATTAGAGACTGGAGATTAGGTTTTAAACACCATAAACTAATCTCTAATCACCAGCCGCTGATCACTAACCCTCACTCAATATAACTTTCCAGAATTTTAAATCCCGAAACTGTTTCCAGTTGCACTTTATCGATTGTTTTTGGCAGCAGTACGCAATCACCCATTTTTACCGGGTAAGTCTCACCATCGCTTTTAATGCTATAATCACCTTCAAGGCATACGTAGATCACAAATGAATCCAGGCCGGAATAATCTTTTTCGGTACTTTCCGTAAAGTCCATCAGGTTGGTGGTAAAATAGGGGCAGCTCAACAGTTTTACAGTTTCGTTTTCCTTCGGATGATAGCTGGTTTTATATTCGGGGTAATGTTTGTAATCAATCGCCGCTAAAGCTTCTTCCACGTGCAGCTCCCGTTTATTGCCTTTATCGTCAACCCGGTCAAAATCGTAAATACGATAAGTAATATCCGATGTTTGCTGAATTTCGGCAATCAGTAGGCCTTTACCGATAGTATGGACTCTCCCGGCAGGTAAAAAGAAAACATCGCCTGATTTTACATCCTCTTTATTTAAAATATCGGTCAATTGGCCGCTGTTAAATTTGTCGAGATATTCCTGTTCATCAAGTTCTTTATTAAAACCCGCAATAAGGGTCGATCCCGGGTCAGCCTCCACCACATACCACATCTCCGTTTTACCAAATGAGTCATGCCGTTTCTTTGCCAGCTCGTCATTAGGATGTACCTGGATGGACAGATCTTCGTTTGCATCGATGAATTTTATCAGCAGCGGGAAAATGTCACCGAAATGATCATAAACCTTTTTGCCAACCAAATCCTCTTTGTATTCTTCCAGCAAGCTATCCAGGCGATTGCCTTTTAGCGGCCCATCAGCCACAACCGAAACATCCGATTTTACACCTGATATTTCCCAGGTTTCGCCGCAATTGGGCAAATTGCCAAAATCCTTATGCAGGTAGGTTTTAATTTTTTGCCCGCCCCATATTTTGTCTTTATAAATGGTTTGGAATTTTAGTGGATATAATGATTGCATGGGTGTTAAATATTTTCCTGCGCTAAAATGTTTTGAATTTCTGTTACGAGGCTTTTGAGATGAGTATCTCTCAGCGCCCACATGAACTCATGATCCAGACCAAAATAGTGATGAACGATCCGGTTACGGAACCCTCGAATTCTAAACCAATCGATGGCATCGTGCCTATCTTTAAAATCTTGTGGCAAACGGTTAGATGCTTCACCGATAATCTCAAAATTTCGGACAACAGCATCAATTGTTTTAGGGTCGTTTATAAATTCGTCGTAGGTAAGGCCCTCAGTATATGTAAATATCTTTCCGGCGCTCTCCAGGATATCTAACAGTAAAAGTTTAGGGTGGCGCTCAGACATAAATTATTTGAGGTTCTATAACGCGAAGGTATCTTTCCTTTACACCGTTTTTTGAAACCAGGTCGACTTTCCTTTTAAGTATAGATTCCAGTTCGTCAGCCAAATCGATAAACTCCATTCCTACCCGCCTGCTAAAAGTCACTATAATGTCGATATCACTTTCATCGGTGTAATCATCCCGAACGATAGAGCCGAATAGCCCTAAGGTATCAACACCATATTTATCACACAATTCAGGCTTCAATTGTGTTAAAATAGCTTTTACCTCTGCTAACTCTGAACTCATACACAAATATAAACCTTTTCTTTCGTTCCGGTTATTAATTGTACCGCATCAATCAGGTTGGCTATCAAATCTTCCAAAGTTTTACCCTGTGATATAGCAGCGGGCAATTCATTTACCTGGCCGACTAACCAGCCGTTTTCGCCTTGTTCGATACTTGCTGTAAATACCATACCCCAATATAACTCATTATTTCCGAAGGAACCTTGAGAATGAAAGTAATTTTTTATATTTACAGCAACAAGAAGCCTAACCCGCAAAAATTGACGTCAACACGACCTAAATATGATCTATTTTACAAAAATTAATTTTAATTATTCGGATAAAGTGGATATAGAAACTGCTTTTCGTAAAAGTGCAATAAAACGCACCAGACTTTCATCATTAGAGGTGTCCAACTCGAATGCCGGCACCGATAAGCGTTTTTTTGGTTATGAAAACGAAAAGGCTCTCTATTTCATGCGTGTTAAAAGTTCTGTTGAATTTCTTTTACCAAATATTATTTTCAGTTTGCCTAAAGACGAAACCAGTTTTTATTATGCATTCCGCTTAAGTCGCATAGGAACCGTCGTATTCTTTATGTTTTGTGGGGTGCTAATTGCCGAACTGATACAAGTTTTCAGGGGGGTCGCGCCGGCTGATGACTTTATCACCATTCTGATACTGTTCCTATTATTTTTAGGTTTAGTCTGGCTTGAATTTAGGCTAACATTGTTTAAGATCAGAAAGACAATTTCTGCCGCAGTCTAGCGACAATTCTTAATCGATGAGACTCATTTTCTGGTAAAACAAAAATCCTGTAGGCGCTATACTTACAGGATCCTTAAAAAATTATTTTCGTTTTGGCTATTTCCCAAGCTTCTTCTTCAAATTCTCATCAATCGCTTCCAAAAACTCTTCGGTGTACAAGTAATCTGTGCCGTGCTCCACTTTTGGTTTAATGGTGATTGCCAAATCCTTGGTCATTTTGCCGCTTTCAACGGTTTCGATACAAACCTGCTCCAGCGTTTTGCAGAAGTTGATCAACTCCTTATTGTTGTCCAACATGCCGCGGAATTCAAGGCCGCGTGTCCAGGCAAAAATAGAGGCGATCGGGTTGGTTGAGGTTGGTTTGCCGGCCTGGTGGTCGCGGTAGTGGCGGGTAACCGTGCCGTGGGCAGCTTCGGCTTCCATAACGGTACCATCCGGGGTTACCAGCGTCGAGGTCATCAAACCTAATGAGCCAAAACCCTGTGCTACGGTATCTGATTGTACGTCGCCGTCATAATTCTTACAAGCCCATACGAAGTTGCCATGCCATTTCAACGCCGAGGCCACCATATCGTCGATCAGGCGGTGCTCGTAAGTCAGTTGGTTGGCTTCAAATTCTATTTTAAACTCATTTTGATAAATTTCTTCGAAAATATCTTTAAAACGGCCGTCGTATTTTTTAAGGATGGTATTTTTTGTCGAAAGATATAATGGCCATTTTTTCAGCAATGCCTGGTTAAAGCAGGCGCGTGCAAAGCCCATGATCGACTCGTCAGTATTGTACATAGCCAGTGCCACGCCATCGCCCTTAAAGTTGAAAACATCGTATGATTGTACATCACCGCCATCTTCGGGGGTAAAAGTAATCGTCAGCTTGCCTTTACCTTTGGTCAAAAAATCAGTTGCGCGGTATTGGTCGCCAAAGGCATGACGGCCGATACAGATTGGCGCGGTCCAGTTGGGCACCAAACGCGGTACATTGGCCATCACTATCGGTTCGCGGAAAACGGTTCCATCCAAAATATTACGGATGGTGCCGTTCGGCGATTTCCACATTTGTTTCAAATTAAATTCCTTTACGCGGGCTTCATCGGGCGTAATGGTGGCGCATTTAATGCCCACACCATACTGTTTTATCGCGTTAGCGGCATCAATGGTTACCTGGTCGTTGGTTTCGTCGCGGTATTCAATACCCAGGTCGTAGTATTTGATATCCAGGTCAAGATATGGAATAATCAGTTTATCTTTAATAAACTTCCATATAATGCGGGTCATTTCATCGCCATCCAGTTCAACTACCGGATTTTGTACTTTTATTTTTGACATCTTTGAAACGGTTATTTTAAGTGGGGCAAATATATAAAATTGGTTGATTAAGTTGATTGAGTGAATAGTTGATTAAGTTTTATCCGGCGGGAAAACTTAATCAACCTAATCCAACTTAGAGCGTGTTTAAAAATCAAAAGAAATGTAGAGACGCAATATTTTGCGTCTCGGACCCAAATTTAGAAATACAGGAAGATGCCTTAGACCGGGTTTTACGCTTACGGCTTGTGGGAATATTCTGAACATTTGTCTCCGAGACGTCCCGAACGTTCGGGACGTCTCTACAGCCAGCAATGAACCGATAAATAAATTTCAAAAGCATTTTTAAACAGGCTCTCAATCAACTCAATCAACTTTTCCACTCCCAAACATTGTATTTATAAACTTTGATGTTACATTTATAAAATAAATTACGTTTTTTATCAATACACCGGCAAACCACCATTCAAAAAGTTAGATGTCATTTAATATGCATCGATAAGTTTGTTAACTTAGCAAAGAATGGTTTGTGCAATTGCAGTATTAAAATATATTTGGAAAAATTGAGTTAACGTAATAAACCGAAAGCGCCTTTATTAATATGATAAAACTTATATCAAAAACCACTTTAATTACGCTGATTGTTTGTTGTACTTCGTTAATCGCCAGGGCGCAGCTCGGTTTCGATTATTCTGAGTGGGAAATAGGCGCTGGCGTTGGCCTCACCTCCGTTATGGGCAATGCTGAAACACAAACGATAACGCCGGTTGTTCATTTAAACTTAACCTTTAATTCAACGCCGTACGTCAATTGGGTTTTTGAGGCTCAAATGGGAAGGATCGCCGGCGGTGATTCGTTAACCAGCGCTTCAGGCCGGCAGTTTACGGGGGATTTGACCGCTTTCGTCTTCAGAGGCCAGTTACAACTTGGCGAAATACTGGATTACGAAAAAAGCCCTTTTAAAAACGCGATCAAAAATCTTTATATCTCGGCCGGCGTTGGCTACGCAGTGAGTCATATTACGGATATTAGCCGCTATTCCATCAAAAACCCTGGTGAATACACGCCAGGCCCGTTGAATAGCCAGGAGCCGTTTATCCCTTTGCGCATCGGCTACGAGTTTAAAGTGTTTAACAAGTATCAGCAACCTTCGTTTAAGATCGACCTGGCATATGCATACAATTATGTGCTGAGCGATAACTTCGACGGCTATGTGGTAGGCGCCAACCACCGTGATGTGTACACACAAATTTGTATCGGCTTTAAATTCGCTTTCGGCGGCGACATTATTTCGTACCGAAAACAACTACCTTATTAGCGGGTTGTAATTTGTGAATGGTGAGTGGTGAGTAGTGAGCAATTTATTTTATTTTGACAAAAACACTCACCACTCACCACTGACAACTGACACCAAAAATCTGATACTATGAAGAAGAAGGAGCCTTTTTACCCGGGTTTTGACGATGAAGGGGAAGACCGGGACCGGACATTAAAGGATGAGTTGGGTGAAACTATCGACAAGGAAAACCTAAACTTTAACGAAAACGATAACAGCTTTGAGTACGACGTTCAAAGCGACGACCCGGATTATCAGCACCCCGACCCTTATAATACCTCGGCAAAGAACGGCGAGGACATGAACTCCACCTACGACGAGGCTAACCCTTTTGACGCAGTGGATGAATATATTCCGAATGAATCACTGGAGACCGATGCTGACGACCTGGGTATGCACATTGACGATGGCGAGATCGTTGAGCTGGATGCGACAGACCGCGCGATAAGCCGTACCCCCGAAGACGACCGTGATGATTTGGACGAGGAAGGTTATCCGAAGAATGACAGGAAGTAAACTATAGTCGTTATTTCTGGTCGTCAGCAACACAGGACTTCGCCCTGTGTTGGCATATTATGCCCTTTCAGGGCTGGGGAGCGTCATTTCAAAGGAGGCTAAAAGTGTTTGCTACCCTTTTTTAATCTGCACATCTGAAATCCGCATATTCACATCCGCACATCACGCCCATCTGTCAACCTCGCGTAATCAACACATTCACCCATCTAAAATCTGCACATTAACTGCTATCTTTGCCGCTTGTAACTGACCATTTTATGCTTAAAGGATTTTTCAATGTGCCAAACCCACAGAATGAGCCTGTATTGAATTACGGGCCGCGCAGTGTGGAAAGGGCAGCCCTACAGGCGGCGCTGGATGAAGCGCGCGCACAACAGATCGATATACCGATGTATATTGGCGGCAAGGAAGTACGGACCGGCAAAACCGCCCAAATACGCCCCCCGCATGATCATCAACATATTTTAGCTACTTTTCATGCAGGCGATAAAAGCCATGTTGCCGCGGCAATCGATGCCGCTTTGGCTGCCAAGGCTGATTGGGAAAACCTGGCCTGGGAGCAACGGGCTTCCATTTTCTTAAAAGCTGCCGACTTGCTTGCCGGCCCTTACCGGGCAAAGGCAAACGCGGCTACCATGCTGGGTCAATCCAAAAATGCTTACCAGGCCGAGATTGACAGCGCCTGTGAGCTGATCGACTTTTTGCGCTTTAACGTGCATTACATGAGCCAGATTTACCAGCAACAACCCCCAATATCCGGCAAAGGGGTTTGGAACCGGGTGGAGCAACGACCGCTGGAAGGTTTTGTATTCGCGCTTACACCATTCAACTTTACCGCTATTGCAGGCAACTTGCCCAGCTCGGCGGCCATGATGGGGAACGTAGTGGTTTGGAAACCGGCAAATACCCAAATTTATGCTGCCAACGTATTGATGCAGGTTTTCCGCGAAGCTGGTTTGCCCGATGGCGTCATCAACCTGGTGTATGTTGACGGTCCAACCGCAGGCGAAGTGATCTTCAACCACCCCGATTTTGCGGGCATCCATTTTACCGGTTCAACCGGCGTTTTTCAGAATATCTGGAAAACAATCGGCAACAATATCCATAAATATAAAACCTATCCCCGCATTGTCGGCGAAACCGGTGGCAAAGATTTTGTGCTCGCCCATCCCAGCGCGGATGCTGATGTAGTAAGCGTTGCCCTGTTGCGCGGCGCATTTGAATACCAGGGGCAAAAATGTTCGGCCGCTTCCAGGGCTTATGTCCCGGCATCGCTATGGCCTGCTGTTAAACAAAAAATGCAGCACGACATGGCTACCTTTAAAATAGGCCCGGTTGAAGATTTTGAAAATTTTATCAATGCGGTTATTGACGAAAAGTCATTTGATAAACTGGCAAAATACATCGATGAGGCTAAGGCTGACAAAAATGTGGAAATAGTTGCCGGCGGCGGTTATGATAAATCAAAGGGATGGTTCATCGAGCCGACCGTGATAAAAGTGAATGATCCGTACTATGTAACCATGTGCGAAGAATTGTTTGGCCCGGTACTGAGCATTTATGTTTATGACGACAAGAAATTTGACGAGGTGCTGGACATCGTCGACAAAACATCCATCTATGCGCTAACCGGCGCCATCATCGCGCAGGACCGTTACGCCATTGCCAAAGCCACACATTATTTACGCAATGCAGCAGGCAACTTCTACATCAATGATAAGCCAACCGGAGCCGTTGTAGGCCAGCAGCCTTTCGGCGGCGCCAGAGGATCGGGAACGAACGACAAAGCAGGATCGATGATCAACCTGCTGCGCTGGGTATCGCCAAGAACCATTAAGGAAACATTTGATCCGCCGAAGGATTACAGGTACCCATTTTTAGGTTAGTTGGTTTGGTTCATAGTTCATGGTTCATGGTTCATAGTTCATAGTTCATGGTTCATGGTTCATAGTTCATGGTTCATAGCCGAATTGCTAAAAGTTCATGGCCGCATTTGCAGCTACTATGAACCATGAACCATGAACTAAAAAACTACTTAAACTTAAACACATTCTCCATATTGGCATTGTCATAAGTGCTCACCTGCATATCGGTAATAATGCCGGTACTGAGGCTGTAAACCCAGCCATGGACGCCTAAGAATTGGCCGTTTTCCCAGGCATTTTGCACTATAGAGGTTGCGCAGAGGTTGTGTACATTTTCAATCACATTCAGTTCAACCAGCCGGTCCTTGCGTTTTTCATCATCGGCAATGGCATCCAACTCTTCGGCATGCAAGCGGTAAACATCTTTAATGTGCCTAAGCCAGTTATCGATCAGGCCGAATTGCTGATTACTCATAGCAGCGATGATCCCACCGCAGCCATAATGCCCGGTAACAATTACGTGTTTTACCTTTAATACATTTACCGCATAGTCGAGCACCGAAAGCATGTTCATATCGGAGTGTACCACCATATTGGCGATATTGCGGTGAACAAATATTTCGCCCGGCGGCATATTGGTGATCTGGTTGGCAGGCACCCGGCTGTCGGCGCAGCCAATCCATAAAACCGGCGGAGATTGCCCCTGGGCCAGGTTGGTAAAATATTGGGGATCGGCCTTTAACGTGTTTTCTACGAACTGTTTATTACCGTCTAATAAACTTTTGTATAGCCCGTTATTGGTGTCGTCGTGGATTTTTGCGCGCATAATTTTTCAAAAAGAGAAGGTTGGTGTGCCGCAAAAGTACGATTTAAGTCTGTATGTCGAAAAGCCGAAGTTTTTATTTATAGCCAAAACAATTGTGAATTTTGGGTATGTATTTAGCTTTCAAAAATGAACGCCTTTTTGGCCTCCGGCAAAAATTTTAGGTATCGATGCACCTGTTTCACGGCCGTCTCGAATTGTATTTGAAAGGCTGCAAGCTACTCTGCAACTCACCCCCTCAGTCATGCCGAACTTGTTTCGGCACCTCACGCGCTAAGTAGCCGCAAGATAAGTAGACTGGGGATACGTTACCGATATGGCGGCTACCTGTCTCCGGCCTACCTATATGATGGGGTGCCGAAACAAGTTCGGCATGACTTTTTTTATTTTTTTAGGTGAAGACCGGTATAATGATCAAGTAGTAACAGATATTTCAACCCCTCATTCCAAATCTTTCCCGTATATCTTCAAAGGCGTAAGCTTATTTTGAAAGATCAGATGGTCATCTTCCGAAAACTTTTTAAAATCCGCCGCGCTTCCCTGGCCGATATACGGCGCATAATATTGGTCTGGCCCGGCATTACGCCATACCAACACGTAACTGGCCTGGTGCGCCGAGATAACGGGCAACAATTCAGTTGTCCACCAATCGGCCTGTGGGATGTTGAGATAGCCGGTCTCGGCCAGGCAGGACAGTTTTTTGTGACGAGCTGCGATGGTGTCCAACATCGTCAGCTGTTTATCCAGGTTTTGCCGGTATACATTAACGTCTTTCAGGCAATAGCTGTCAACGCCGACAAAGTCCACATACGCATCGCCGGGGTAACGCTGCAAAAACTCACTTTCCGACTTAAAATCAGCGGCGGAATATACAATCAGCAGGTTATGCAAATTCCAGGTATTACGCAGGTAATCGATGGTGAAGCGCCATAGTTTTTTAAATTCATCGGGCGTACAGGTGTTCTTTCCCCACCAAAACCAATTGCCGGTCATTTCATGAAAAGGCCGGAAAAGAATGGGGATTTGTTCACCGTCATTCCCTTTAAGTTGCTGCAAATATTGGGCGGCCCGGTTAAGGTACTGTTCGTAGGCCGTGTTAAAAGCGCCGCCGGGAATAATATCCGCAACGGTTCGGCGGGTGGTGTCCCATGCGGTCAGGCTGTCGACCGGGTTATCCATGTGCCACGAAAAACTGTTGATGCCGCCGCGTTCATAAGCTTCCTTAACGCGTTTGGTTTGCATCGAAAAAGGCAAACCGTTGATGTCTGCCTCACTGTCGTGTTCTATTTTTGACAGGTCCCATCCATAAATTGCCGGATGAGTGCCGGTAACCCCTTTAACATCCGAGCTGTCCTTATCATACTTCCAACCAACACCGTAGCCGGTATCGTCGTGGTGGCCAAACAAAACGCCTTTGCCATGCAGGCGCTGCAGATTATAGTAAAGCTCGCGCGTTTCTTTTGTTGCCAGTTTATCGCTCGGCGCATTCAGTTTGGGGCTACAGGATGCCAGCAAAACCGCAGCAGCAAAAAAGGCTATTTTCTTCATTAGTTATCCGGGACCGGTTTCTTTCTACGTAAATACAGCGGCCGGCGTTACTCTTTTGTCAGCCTTAAAACCACTACATCGTCCGATGGAATAACTTCGCTAAACGTTTTCGCGGTGGTGCCGGCATCTTTTTTTGTCCACAGATCGCGAAGTTTATAGGTGGCTTGGTTAAAATCAAAGCTTGTGCCGGAAAACTTATCACTGATGGCGTGCTCTTTCCAGTTATAGGTTACGGCTTGAGGATGGTCTGAACGGTTGAGGAAGCAAACGGCCAGCTCGTTGTTGGCCAAAGGTTTTACCCATATTTCTATACCGTCAAAAGCATAGTAGCGGAACGCTTCTACGCCCAATGGATCCTGGTCAAGCGCGATCACATCTTTGTTGGTGAGAATAGTTCGCGTTTCATCACTCATTTTACGCAGGTCATTGCCTGCCATTAACGGCGCCGCCAGCATACACCATAAGGTAAAGTGAGCTTTGTCTTCATTGTACTTCATCCCATTACCCACTTCCAGCATATCCGGGTCGTTCCAATGGCCCGGGCCGGCATATTGGCGTATGCTGTCCTGCCTGTCCAGGATGTTTAAAACGCTCATGGGCCTCCAGCCATTTTTTTCAACCGTTTCGGTAAATGCCGGGCCGATATCGCCTGTGCTGCGCCATAACTGGCCGACAGGTTTTGCCCAGCGCCAGGGATTATGCTGCCCCCACTCGCAAAGGCTGAATACCATAGGCCTGCCGGCCGCCTTTATAGCTTTACTCATTGTGGTATAGGCCTCTACAGCGTTCAGGCCCTCCGAACTGCACCAATCGAACTTCAAATAATCAACACCCCACGAGGCGTATAAACGTGCGTCCTGGTACTCATAACCGCGCGTGCCGGGGTAGCCCGCGCAGGTTTTGGTACCCGCGCAATTGTAAACGCCAAACTTCATGCCCTTGGCGTGTACATAATCGGCAAACTCCTTCATCCCGTTCGGGAACTTTTTAGGGTCGGCCACCAGGTTGCCGTCTTTATCCCGCTCCATTGTCATCCAGCCATCGTCCAGAACAAAATAGGTATAACCCGCATCCTTCATACCCGAGGAAATGTAGGCATCCACCATGCCCTTCAGCAGGGGTTCGTCAATATTGGTTTGAAAGGTATTCCAGCTGTTCCAGCCCATGGGCGGGGTTTGAGCAAGCCCTTCAAATTTTTGAGCGAAAAGCGTACCACTTGTAAATAGGCAAACCAGTACGATCAGGATGGTTTTTATTGGTTTTATATTCATGTTGAGATTTTTTCAAATTTGGTTTTATCAAACACATGCAGATTTTACAAATTTTAAAAGTTGTAAATCTTAGAACATGTTGAAGAATGGCATGCTGCTTTTAATATCCGATGTAGAGACGCGATGCATCGCGTCTTTGACCATCATTTTCGTCTAATTTATTTTAAATCCAATCATTTATCCAGAGACGCGATGCATCGCGTCTCTACGATGGCTTGATAAATCATTTTTAACAGTTTCTCAAGGTTTCATTTCACCATCCGGCAATCCCAATGATTGAAACAACTTAACATTTTCCGAATTTTTCGATTTGACCGACGCAACGCCACCCGATACCTGCGCTTTTACAAACCTTAACTCCGCTCCTTTTACATCATCCAAAAACACCGCAGGCCGCTGATCGTTCGTCGTAAAATGCAATTCGACATTTTCGAGCTTCAATCCTTCCACATGTCTTGCAAAAACGCCGTAAGCAGGCAAAACGCCAAAACTGCCGGGCTCGGGATAGCCTTTTTCCATTTCGGGCACCTCCCTGGTTGCCTGGTCAGCTGTACCGCCACCTTTGCTATAAATTTTGATGTCTTTAATATCAACATCCTTAATGGGGTGACCAGGCAAACCGACGATGAGCATACCCTGCCCGGGTTCGACATTATAAGCAATCACATTGCTGATGATCACCCTCCGCAACTCCCCAACCGGTACGCCGGCAGGACCGCGCATCCGGGCCCCAAGTCTTAAAAAAATCGGCGAATTAACGATGTCGCGCATGGTGATATTGGTGATCGTTACATCCTCAAGCAATGCCCCGTCAACGGCCTCCAGTGCAAGGCCGCGACAGTAGTTAAATACGCAATTGGAAATCGTAATATTCTTAAACCCCCCGTTTGATTCGGTGCCGAATTTAATGCGGCCGGTCGGCTCTTTAATTGTCCGTTTATACGTTCCATCCAGGAAAGATCCTTCTTCAAAACCGCTAACAATACAATTGGTTATGGTTACGTTTTCTGTTGCGCGGGCAAAGCCAAGGCCATAAGTACTTTTTAGGCAGATGCCATCATCATGAGGGGAATTAACGCTGCAATCGGACACGTGTACGTTACGGCAGCAATCTATATCCATCCCGTCGCGGTTGGTATCTTCTTTGATGTTGCTGATGGTGAGATTATCCACCCCGGTTGCCAAAATACCGAACCAGCCCCCGTGGAAAATGGTTATATCTTTTATATTGACATTGCGGCACAGCAGCAGCGATATGGCTTTATTGGCCGACTGCTTGTCCTTTACATAATCATGGTAAAGTCCTTTACCCCAAATGGTACCCTGCCCCAGTATGGAAATATCGTGCAGGTTTTCGCCCCAGATCAGGCTGTTATGCCAGTGACTATGGCCGTAATCCTGGTAGGCATTGTCGGCCCCCGGTTCTGCCTCATCATAACCATTTTCGGCACTTACCGGTGCGGCAACCAGGGTTGCGCCCTGGTCGAGAAACAAGGAAATATTGCTTTGCAGGTGTATTGATCCCGACAGGTAATTACCGGCAGGCAGATAAACCGTTCCCCCGCCTGCACTTGCCGCAGCTTCGATGGCCTTGTTAATGGCCTTGCTGTCCAGGTTGACGCCATCGCCGGCGGCGCCATAGTCCTTCACGTTAAAAAATGTGGTTGGTTTGGCATTTGCGGCGTTTGCAAAATATGCCCACAGCAAAAACAGCAACAGAATTTTAGCAAAGCGTATCATTGGCCAAACGGTTTATAAAAACCAAATTTAATGATAGGATAGCCAAATCTACTTTTTATCTGCAACTAAAAATACCGCGCCATAAGCCGGCACAACCAGGGTTATCCCGCCTGAAACGTTGTTGCCAAGCGCAGTAACTGACTTAAAACTGGATGGGCCGCCCGTTTGTCCGCTTGCCGGTCCCACGCCGTCGACGTACACATTATGTGAAAACGGCGCATTATCCGACCCGCCTTTTAATTCGTAATAATAATATTTTGCGCCGATAGCGTAGTTGTTGAACTGAATGTTTACAGTATGGTCTGTGGAACCCTGGTTAACCAGGACAACGCCTGCCTGGCCCGAGCTAAAGGACGAGCCATAGCTTGCAATGTCGCTGCTGCCGCTTACCGTGGAGCCCACCATCCGGTCGCCAAAATAGTGCTGAAAAAACCACATGTAATAAAACGCCGGGCGTGGGTTCCAGGCTGGGGCGCCGGGCTCGGCGCCGCCGGAGCTGTTATTAAAAATACCCATGTCATCGCCGTTATCCCAGTTATTGGCAAGGTCCCAGCGGCTGGCCATGCTAATTTGATTTTTCAGGGCCTCGCCCAACACCATTACCGCGTGCAGACCTGCTATATTCGAAACTTGCTGACTGGAGCCTGCGGCTTGTAAATTCCATTCATCAAGGGCAACCGGCTTCTGCGCTACCCCTGCGCTTTGTGCAGATGTTGCCACCCAGCTCATCATAGTGCTGGTAGCTGGTCCCGGCGTACTAAATATCACGGCCGGTGTGGAATTATCATTGAATGGGGTATAGTAGTTATGCACCACGTAAAAATCCGGCGAATTACCCGCTGCTGATAACACATCGTGGTTCCAATTACTCACGCCGGAGGTGTTGCTTTGGTCGTTTGTGGTAGTAAGCACCACGCCGATCTTAATGTTCGCATTACCAACCTGCGCAGCGGCAGCCCGCATGGAGTCGGCAAAAACCTGGAAATGGGCGCCGTAAACAGTACCGGTTATTAGGGCCGGCTGACCGTCCTGGTTTTTAGTTACATCGATGCGATAGCCTGCCTCCCAGTTGCCATAACATTCGTTGCCTACCTCCCAGTAAGTGGTTCTGCCTTTGTCATAACGAACCCATTGAGCGGCCAAATGGGCAGCGGTTTGTGCCGGGGTGGGGCCTGTTCCATAGCGCGCATAGCCGTAATTAACAGTTATCAGGCCGGTGCTGCTGGTTTGCTGCAATACTTTGTAGTAATTATCGAGGCTAAGCGTCCAACTCTGGGTATTGTTGCCAAACCAGTAACCGCCGGGTGAGGCATTGCCGTTCAAATCAAGCAAGTTGGCCGGCGCGTCGGCTGGGGCGGCTACATTTCCGTTACCATCGCCATTCCAAAAATATATGTCGGACAGGCTGCCGCCGGGCGCCCTGATGATATTGGGCGAAAGTGCTGTAATGTTAGCCATTAATACCGGCTGGTCAACCACCTGGCTCATAAACGGGTTAATATTGTTGCCAAACAACAGGCTGGAAACTTTTGTCGTGATCTGGCTCAAATCAACCACAACGGTAACCGCGCCATTAGCCGCCGGCTTTGAAACCGTTTGCGTGGCCGATGGTGCGGTAAAGGTTTTGGCCTGCCAGTTACTTAAAAAGAAACCCTGCGTAGTGGCGATG